>NZ_CP038141.1:0-257500 GCF_006542355.1 Swingsia samuiensis
GTGGAAAACGCTCAGTATCTGAACGCTAACGCCTCTGCCCCTAACGACGCAAATTCGCTAGAAGCTTCTTGGCATAAAGTTCGCTCCAAACTTAAAAATGAAGTCGGTGAAGTTGAGTATCGGACGTGGCTGCGTCAAATCGTTCTAGGGCCGCTTGAAGAAGGTGAGCTCACTCTTTATTTGCCAACCCGCTTTTTAAGAGACTGGGTTCGCAGCCAGTATGAAGAGCGACTACAAACCTTATGGCGTTCCGAAAGGAACGATGTTGAAGGGGTGGAGTTACAGGTAAAACGAGGCCTTCCTGAAATTTCTCCTGCAGAAGATCTGGAAGAAGAACTCAACGCCGATACGGAATCTTCTACTGCCCCTTCTGCATCACCTCTTAATGAGATTAAAAATGATCTAGCTGTCCCGTTAGATCCACGCTTTACTTTTGATTCTTTTGTGGTCGGCAAACCGAATGAGTTTGCTTATGCCTGTGCTCGGCGCGTTGCAGAAAAACCATCCAGCCCTGGTTTTAATCCATTGTTTTTATATGGTGGTGTAGGGTTAGGTAAAACACATTTGATGCATGCCATCGGCTCCGAATTAACTAAAACGGGTCATGTCTCAGTAGCTTATATGTCTGCTGAAAAGTTTATGTACCGGTTTATTGGAGCCATCCGATCACAATCAACGATGGAATTTAAAGAACAGCTTCGTTCTGTAGATGTTCTTATGATTGATGATCTGCAATTCCTTATCGGCAAAGACAACACACAAGAAGAGTTTTTCCATACATTCAATGCACTTGTAGATGCTGGTCGACAGATTATCGTTAGTGCAGATAAAAGCCCATCCGATCTTTCAGGGTTAGAAGACCGATTAAGGACCCGCTTAGGATGCGGCATGGTTGCTGATATCCACGCGACAACCTTTGAACTCCGTATTTCTATTCTAGAAGCAAAAGCGAAAGCATCTGGTACACATGTGCCAGAAAAAGTTCTTGAGTATCTTGCTCATAAGATCACAACAAATGTTCGTGAACTTGAAGGGGCTCTTAACCGTCTCATTGCGCATGCTGATCTTGTTGGGCGTCCCGTTACGCTCGATACAACGCAAGATGTCTTAAAAGACATGCTTAAAGCACATGATCGTCGTGTTACAATTGAGGAAATTCAACGAAAAGTTGCTGAGCACTGGAACATTCGCTTAACAGATATGTCGTCTGCGCGTCGCGCTCGAGCTGTAGCACGCCCTCGCCAGGTTGCTATGTTCTTGGCAAAACAACTAACAAGCCGTTCACTTCCTGAAATTGGGCGTAAGTTTGGGAATAGGGACCATACGACGGTTATGCATGCGGTCAGCAGGGTTGCCGAGTTAATGGAGCAAGACACTTCCTTTGCTGAAGATGTCGAACTTCTACGCCGAATGTTAGAAGGATAAAAAACGTTATGACTATCTTTCTTGATAAACTCAATAATACTGCTAGATAAACATAAACGTTCAAGATTGCTGATGCATGGGAATAGATAATGAAGTTCAAGGTTGACCGCACCCTGTTGCAACGAGCTCTCGCACACATCCATGGCGTTGCAGAGAAGCGGAATACCATTCCTATTTTGGCGAATGTTCTTTTGTCATACGAAGATGAGCACCTGCGCTTAACGGCAACCGATATGGAAATTGCAATTGTTGAAGAAATTGCAGCATCCGGCTCAACAAGCGGCTCAACAACTGTTCCTGCTGCGGTTCTATTCGAAATTGTTCGTAAATTACCGGATAATATCGAAATAGAATTTGAGCACCCTGAAAGTGACGCCCCTTTGGCTATTCGGGCAGGCCGCTATGCGACAAGCTTAAATGTCCTTCCTGTGGATGACTTCCCGGCTATGGTTGCGGGAGATTTGCCACATCATTTTCTTCTCCCAGCAACAACTTTACGCGGCCTAATAGACCGGACAAAATTTGCGATCTCGAATGAAGAGACACGCTATTATCTCAATGGTATTTATATTCACGTTGATGATAGTGGAGCACACCCAACTTTAAGAGCTGTTGCCACAGACGGTCACAGGCTTGCACGTGTTGAAACGGACGTTCCTGAAGGAGCAAGAGGGATCCCAGGGGTAATTATTCCACGGAAAACCATTGCTGAACTCCGTAAATTATTAGATGAAGGTGCAACAGATGTTGAAGTATCTTTATCTGATACACGTATACAATTCCAAGTTGGAACTGTTCTCTTAACCTCAAAACTCATCGACGGCACTTTTCCAGAATATGAACGCGTCATTCCAAAAGGGAATGATCGCCTCTTACGTGTTACAAAAAAAGACTTTGCTGCGGCCGTTGCTCGTGTAGCCGCCATTAGCCAAGAGAGATCTCGCCCTGTTAAGCTTGCGATGTCTCATAACTTGTTAACCCTCTCTGCGATAAGCCCTGATCAAGGCATTGCACATGAAGAATTAGATGAGAATACCGTTACGTATGGTTCTGAGCCCATGGAAATTGGTTTTCAGGCACGCTATTTAACGGATATAACTGATCAAATTGATGTTGAAGTTGAGTTTTCTTTTGCCGAAAGTTCAGCACCTACGCTTGTGCGTGATACAAGCGATGAAAATGCGATCTATGTTCTTATGCCTATGAGAGTATGACGAGCTGCATTGAAACTAAACCGACTGACACTTACCAACTTTCGTAACTACCAGCGTAGTGTCTGGACACCCCAGAGCCATATTTCTGTTTTGACGGGAGAAAATGGCTCTGGGAAAACAAACCTTCTTGAGGCCATATCTCTCCTTGGGCCTGGAAAAGGCCTAAGGGGGGCGTCATTGCACACCCTCTGCAATTCAAATGCTCAAGAGTGGGGTATTGCAGCAGACATTACTTCACGCTTTGACCACTTCCTTCTTGCTACCGGCAGCAGTTTAACAGAAAAAAAACGACGTAATTTTCAATTGAATGGCTCATCCATTCGTTCACAAGCCGAAATCGCTTCATTTTTTCCAAGCGTTTGGCTTACCCCTCAAATGGATCGGTTTTTTACTGAAGGTGCCGGAGGAAGGCGACGTTTTTTTGACCGGCTGGTTATGGCTTTATCACCAGACCATGCACGACAAATGGCAGCCCATGAAAAATCTATAGCAAGCCGCAATCGCATTCTTGCAGAAAGAGAACATGAATCTCAATGGCTTAATTCTATTGAAGATTCAATTGCGCGTCACGCTGTAGCGGCTTCAGCTGCACGGTTACTACTCATTGAAAAAATGAATGAACACCCTTTTCAAAGCAGTCAATTTCCTCAAAGCCTTCTTCATGTAAATTGTTTGATTATCGATAAGCTATTACGTCTGCCGGCACTTGAGGTTGAAGATTGGTTGCGTTCTTCTCTCAAAAAATCCCGGGAAAAAGATAAACTTAAAAATACGTCTTCCTTCGGGGCCCATAAAGCAGATTTTTTTGTGTCTGATAAAGCAACAGGTCGTCATGCAGAGCTTTCAAGCAGCGGCCAGCAAAAAGCTATGCTTATTGGCATTATTCTCTCACATGCTCGTTTAATTGAAGCAAATAAAGGAGTTACACCCGCCATTTTACTTGATGAACCATTGCTTCATCTTGATCAGCAAAAAAGAGAAAGTCTTCTTACCAGTCTTACACAATTCCAAACGCCGATCATCCTCACAGGAACAGATCCTGAGCCTTTCCTCTCTTTATCGACAAAAGCGCAATTTTTTCGCGTTCAAAATGGGCAGATCCACTCAACTTAAAGCTCTAAGCTCTGGCCTCAAAGCATTCTTCGCGCTATAGTATACCTATTAAAATTTTTAGAGTTCTACGGAGACCATCCCATATATGTCAGAGAACCAAAATCAACCGGAAAATGCTGGCTTAGATGGTGAAGATTACGGCGCGGCTTCAATCTCAGTACTCAAAGGACTAGATGCCGTTCGTAAACGCCCCGGCATGTATATCGGTGATACAGATGATGGTTCTGGTCTTCATCATATGGTCTTCGAAATTATTGATAATGCAGTCGATGAGGCGCAAGCTGGATACGCCTCTCGCTGCATTTTAACCTTGAATGGTGATGGCTCTGTATCTGTCCGTGACGACGGACGCGGTATTCCAACGGATTTACACCCGGAAGAAGGGATCAGTGCAGCCGAAGTTGTTCTGACGAAACTACACGCTGGTGGTAAGTTTAACCAAAATTCATACAAAGTTTCCGGCGGATTGCATGGCGTTGGTGCCGCGGTTGTTAATGCGCTGTCTGAATGGATGGAAGTTCGCATTTGGCGTAATGGTCATGAACACATGATCCGCTTCAGGCATGGCGAGCGTGAAGAAGCACTCAGCATCATTGGTCCGTCAGACGAGCCTCGAGGCACCTTGGTTACTTTCAAACCAAGCAAAGAAACATTCACGAAGGTTGACTTCGATTTTTCCATTTTGGAAAGACGCATCCGGGAACTCGCTTTTCTGAATTCCGGCTTGGAGATCATTCTCCGTGACGAACGTCATGCTGAACCTCATGAGGCCCGCTTCCACTTTGACGGTGGGCTAAGCGCTTTTGCTCAATGGCTCGACTCTTCAAAAACTTCTCTTCTTGCTGATCCGATCACAGGAGAGATCGACCACGCAGCAAGTGATATCCGTGTGGAGTTCGCTTTAACATGGAACGATAGTTACCATGAAACGATGCTCTGCTTTACCAACAATATCCCTCAAAGAGATGGGGGCACACACTTAGCTGGTTTCCGACAAGCGTTAACTCGTGTTGTGGGTAAATATGCTGAAGGCGTTGCCAAAAGGGAAGCTGGCTCTCTTACTGGAGAGGATATGCGAGAAGGGATGACGGCCGTTCTTTCGGTTAAAGTTCCGGACCCAAAGTTCTCATCACAAACAAAAGACAAGCTGGTTTCTTCTGAGGTGCAGCCTGTTGTTCATGCCACGGCCGCCGATGCGATTGCGCACTGGTTTGAAACGCATCCTAAAGAAGCCAAAGCTATTGTTGCCAAAATCATCGATGCTGCCAGTGCTCGTGAAGCCGCAAAACGCGCACGCGAGTTAACACGTCGCAAAGGTGTTCTAGACGTTTCTTCTCTCCCTGGAAAACTGGCGGATTGTCAGGAAAGAAACGCTGAAAAAGCAGAAATCTTTATTGTTGAGGGGGACTCAGCAGGTGGAACGGCAAAGCAAGGGCGGGACCGACGTTTCCAAGCCATTTTACCTCTAAGAGGTAAAATTCTTAACGTTGAACGGGCACGATTTGATCGGATGCTAAGTTCTACCGAAATTGGCACACTCATTACCGCTCTTGGTACTGGCATTGGACGTGGAGATGTAGAGCAGGGCGGTTTTTCAGTTGAAAAGCTGCGCTACCATAAAATCGTCATCATGACAGATGCTGACGTGGATGGATCGCATATTCGTACGCTTTTGCTAACATTCTTCTTCCGGCAAATGCCTGAGCTTATTGAGCAAGGCTACCTTTATATCGCTCAACCTCCTCTTTATCGTGCAAAACGCGGGCAGGAAGAACGATATCTAAAAGATGATGCGGCTCTAGAAGAATATCTTTTCGACAAAGCCCTGAACAATGCTTCTTTACGTTTCGGCGATGGACGTGAATTAACAGGTGATACCCTCCGCAAAGAAATTCTATTCTTCTTGAAGTGCAGCCAAAATATTAAAAAGCTTTCCTCCAAAATCCCAGTATGGATCTTGGAGCAAGCTGCCGTTGCACGTGTTTTAGAAACTGACCCGGCGGCTCACGCAAACCGCATTCCTAATTTTCAACAACGCTTGGATGCGGCCTCCCTTGAAAACGAAAGAGGGTGGAAAGTCTCTCTTTCAGAGCATGGAATTGAGTGTGCTCGTTCAATCCGCGGCGTTAATGAAATTTATCGTCTGGATCTCTCAATCCTCCGCTCGGCTGAAGCACGGTGGCTTTCTTCTGAAGGTGAGCGCCTTGCCCATGACTTCCAAACACCTGTCTTTTTACGACTTGATCAGCAAGAGCATGAACTTTTTGGGCCTGCTATTTTGCTTGAACGTATTCTTGCGCAAGGCCGCCGCGGCTTAACAATCAGTCGCTTTAAAGGCTTGGGCGAAATGAATGATGAGCAACTCTGGCACACAACACTTGACCCAGCGACAAGAACACTCCTTCAAGTTAAAATTGGCGATATAGAAGATGCAGGGCAGGTCTTCTCAACCCTCATGGGGGATGTTGTAGAACCTCGACGTGACTTCATTGTCAGTAATGCACTAAAGGTTGCAAATCTTGATGTTTAAGCCATGGATAAAACCTTTAGCGGCGGCCTCTCTTCTGACAGGTTTTCTTTCCGCTCCGCCAGCCTTTGCTGATAATCCTCAGGTCAATGCATCGTATGCTGTCTATGTCCATGGGTGGCATGCGCTCAACGTTAATGCATTATATACCCTCGACGATAAGGGATATACTGGTCAACTTCATGTCCGGCCTGCAGGCGTAGTCAGTTGGTTCGTCAGCACCAATATGGACTCTCAAGCGGAAGGACGTTTTGCTTTTAGTGATAGTATCAGCCCTATCTCTTACGAAAGCCGTAGTTTATCACATGATAAAAACTATCATGTGAAACTGATCTACACGTCTCAAACACCTCAAATTACTATTTTGGACCCGAAAGATGAGGACCGGGAAGAAATAAACTCAGCCTCTCTTGTTAATAGTGTGGATGTTCTTGGGGGAATGGCACGCCTGTTACACACCGTTCAAAGGATGAACAGTTGCAACGGATCTGCTCTTATTTTTGATGGGCAGCGCCTTACAAAAATGTCGGTTCACGGCCCCAAAATAGACCAAATTCCACAAGATCATGGTGAAGCGTATTCTGGTTCAGCCATTCGTTGTGATTTTGTTGGGCAACAAATAGCTGGCTTCATCAAAAACTCTCCTAACCGTTCCAAAATGGCCAGCCCTCAACCGGGAAGCATTTGGCTTGTCAAGCTGGATAACCAACGTATTGTTCCTGTGAGGGTGGAGTTTGATCATCCTAAATTAGGGCACATCACTGTGGTGATTAAGCAACCTGTTCAAAACTAGATATAACCTGATCACTTCTGCAACATTTTGAAAAAGGAAGTGATCAACTTTTAAAATCATTTGTTTGACCAACGAGAATGGTTTGGCTACTCGGAATAAAGATATGACCGATACCCTACACCGCACGAATACGACCGCTGTTATTCTAGCCGCTGGCTTGGGCACTCGCATGAAGTCTCAGCTCCCTAAAGCACTTCATAGGCTCGGGAACCGTCCTATGATCAATCATCTGATTGAAACAGCGCGTCACGTTTTTGATAATATTATCGTTGTGGTAGGGCCTGATATGCCACAACTTGAAAAAGCGGTTCATCCATATAAAACGCTTGTACAAACCGAACGCCTTGGTACTGCGCATGCAGCCAATATTGCACGTGATTATTTTGGTACAGGGGATGTTGCCATCCTTTATGCTGATAATCCACTCATTACAGCAGAGACCATGCGTAACCTTCTTAATGCGCGCCACAATAACGCAACGTTAGGCTTACTTGGAATGCGCCCTGTTAACCCAGGGAAATATGGCCGCATTGTTGAGGAGAACGGCCGGGTAAAGCGCATCGTTGAATATAAAGATGCAACAGAGCAAGAACGTCAAATAGGACTATGCAATGCTGGCGTTATGTGCGCACACGCAGATGATTTCAGGCAGTGGCTCTCTTCGGTTAAAAATAATAACGCTCAACAAGAATTTTACTTAACAGACGTTGTTGCAATGGCAGCCAGCCAAGGCAACGTACAGTGCATTGAAGCGCCCGAAAGTGAACTCGCAGGGATTAACTCGCGCTCAGAATTAGCGCAAGCAGAAGCCACCCTTCAGCATCGTCTTCGTCAACAAGCACTTGATAATGGTGTTACTCTTGTTGCGCCCGAGACGGTCTTCTTTAGTACGGATACAGTCATTGAACCGGACGTTGTTATTGAGCCAAATGTTTTCTTTGGCCCAAAGGTTACGGTGAAAACAGGAGCCATTATCCGTGCTTTTTCTCATTTAGAAGGAGCTACAGTGCATCAAGAAGCTGTTATTGGCCCTTATGCACGATTACGCCCCGGCAGTGTGTGTGAAGCACACTCTCATGTTGGTAATTTTGTCGAATTAAAGAACACCCATCTTGGAGAAGGGGCTAAGGCCAACCATCTTACATATTTAGGAGATGCCTCCATTGGGAAAGAAACAAATATTGGGGCAGGGACAATTACCTGTAACTATGACGGTGTATTCAAGCACCAAACAAGCATAGGCGAACGTAGCTTTATTGGCTCTGATGCTATTTTAGTTGCGCCTGTCACAATTGGGGACGATACTCTGATTGCGGCAGGAAGTGTTATCACAGAAAACGTATCTACGGGCGATATGGCTTTTGGACGGGCACGTCAAACGGTCAAAGCAGGTCGTGGACTTGAAATGAAGCAAAATCTAAAAGCCAAGAAGGAACAAAACTGATGTGTGGAATTTGCGGCGTTGTTGGTCACCGTCCTGCTACTCAAATCGTTTTTGAAGCACTCCGTCGGCTTGAATACCGTGGATATGATTCTGCGGGCATTTCAACACTTTCTAAAAATGGTGAGATTGAGCGCCGTCGTGCAGCCGGCAAACTTGATAACCTTGAAGAAGTTTTGCACCAATCTCCTCTTAACGGCACAACAGGTATCGGTCATACACGTTGGGCCACACATGGCGCTCCAACAGAAGCAAATGCTCACCCGCATGCCGCTGGTCAAGTCGCCATTGTTCATAACGGAATTATTGAAAATTTTGCAGAGCTCAAAGCAGAGCTGGAAGCGGCTGGGTGCGTATTTGCATCCGACACGGATTCTGAAACAGTTGCTCACCTGGTAGATTTTTACTTAAAACAAGGAAAAACTCCTCGGGAAGCCGCTTTTGCCGCTATTCAGCGCTTCGAAGGGGCTTATGCCATTGCTATGGTCTTTAAAGGCCATGGCGATTTAATGATTGGCGCGCGTCATGGTGCTCCTCTTGCCATTGGTTATGGCGATGGAGAGATGTTCTTAGGTTCTGATAGTTTGGCGCTCGCTCCACTCGCTAGCCGTATCACTTATATGGAAGATGGCGATTGGTGTGAGCTAACCTCTGATAAAGTCACTATTTTTGATAGTACAGGCCAAGAGGTTCAACGCCCCATCCAAAATGTTGCCTTCATGGCAGGGCAAGTTGGAAAAGATGGTTACCGCCATTACATGGAGAAAGAACTCCATGAGCACCCTGTTGCGATTGGCCAAACACTCCAACGCATTACAGATCCAGCAGCAAAAACCATTGCTTTACCAGAACTCCCGTTCAACCCAGCAGATGTACCGCGTGTTACGATTACAGCGTGTGGATCTGCTTTCTATGCTGGAATGGTCGGCCGTTACTGGCTTGAATCTCTGGCACGTATGCCAGTTGAAATCGATGTTGCATCTGAAATGCGTTATCGTGAAGCGCCACAACCTAACAAAGGTGTTGCGCTCCTTATTTCTCAATCCGGTGAGACAGCTGATACTTTAGGAGTGTTACGCTCCTTAAAAAAAGAGGGGCAGAGCATTGTCTCCGTCCTTAATGTAGAGCACTCAACAATGGGTCGAGAAAGCGATGTCGTTTTGGGCATGGTGGCGGGCCCTGAGATTTCGGTTGCGTCGACGAAAGCTTTTACAGCTCAACTTTCTGTTCTAGCAGCCTTGTCTATTGAGTTTGCACGTGCGCGTGGCACGATTGATCAAGCACAGGAAGAAAAATTAACGGCTAGCTTATTAGACCTTCCGTCAAAAGCTGCTGAAGTGTTTACTCGTGTTGAAGATATTCAAGCGATGGCACGTGTCGTTGCTGAAGCACGTGATGTGCTTTATCTTGGCCGTGGTATTTGTACACCCATTGCCTATGAAGGTGCTTTAAAACTTAAAGAAATTAGCTATATTCATGCCGAAGCATATGCAGCTGGTGAATTAAAGCACGGTCCAATTAGCCTAATCGACAGAACGGTGCCTGTTGTTGCGATTGCTCCTTCAACTATTCTATTTGAAAAGACCCTCTCTAACCTACAAGAAGCCAAAGCACGGGGCGGGCGTATTCTAGCGTTTACTGATGCCGAAGGTGCTAAAAAGCTTAAAGGCGTTGCCGAAGTGATTGTCACTCTTCCAGATGTGGATGCCTTCGTAGCGCCAATCTTATATGCTATCCCAGTTCAGATTTTAGCATATGAAGTGGCTCTCCTTAAAGGCACAGATGTTGATCAGCCTCGTAACTTGGCTAAATCTGTAACCGTTGAATAATTTTGTTTTTTGTTTCAAAAACATCTTATTTTGTTGAAAATGTCTCTCAATTTTTAACAAAGTAAGATGATAAGGAGATAGAGTTATGGGAGACTTTTCCACTCTAAACCAGAGCGACCTTAACTCTGGGCTCTCCCTCTCTCCATCTCTTATTAAGCAACGCGAGCATTTTTTATCCCAGCTTTCCCGCTTGGGGTTTGAGGGAGATATCACCTCAGAGGTTTCAGCTCGTGTTGTTGCATCAACCGATAATAGTATTTATCAGCGCCTTCCTCTCGCAATCATTTATCCTAAGACACAAGCAGATTTAAACAAAGCCGTTAAGGCAGCTCAAAACGGCTCCATCACCTTAGCAATAAGGGGAGGAGGAACGGGGACGAACGGCCAATCTCTTTCCTCTGGTATTATTATTGATGTTGCACGACATCTTGACCGCATCGTATTTTTTGATGAAAAAAAACAAACTGTAACCGTTGAGCCTGGGGTTATTTTATCTCGATTAAATGCTTTCTTAAAACCTCATGGATTTTTCTTTCCTCCCACGGTTTCAACAGCAACTCGCGCTACGATAGGAGGAATGGTTGCTACGGATGCCTCAGGGAAGGGGTCCCGCCTTTATGGAAAAACGTCCGACTATATAGAAAGTATGAAGGTTGTTTTGTCAGATGGAAACACTCTTCTTGTCAAAAAAGAATCTTCTGAAGACCTAAAGAAAATCATTGCTCAAAACGATTTACCCAGTCGGATTTATCGCCAAGTTATTACAACGGTTACTGAACATAAAGAAGAAATAAACCGAGTATTTCCTAAAATGAATAGGGGACTTACTGGGTATAATTTACAAAATATTTTAAGCGAAGAGGGGAGTATAAACCTCACCCGTCTACTAGCCGGCTCTGAAGGGACGCTTGCCCTTACCAAACAAATTACTTTAAAAATCAAAAAGTTACCAAAAGTAAGTCAGTTGATTGTTATTCGATATGACAATTTTGACCACACTCTAAGAGATATTCAAACTCTTTTGCCAGCCAATCCGCTGGCTATTGAAGTGCTTGATGACCGACTGTTGGAAGTAGCTTCGCAAGATGTGATCTGGCAATCTTTAGAGAATATTTTAGGAACCCAATCACACAAACCAGTGAGAGGAATAAGTTTTGTTGAATTCGTTGGAGATGATCTTTCTTTAGTAAAAGAAAATGTTAACTCCACTCTTAATTTAATTGTTAAATCTCCATTCGAACATATTGATTTTAAAGTAATTTCAGATGAATCTATTATAAAAAAATTATGGGACCTTCGCGCCAAAGCTGTTGGACTATTAGGCCAACCAGAAAGTGGGAAACAAGGGGTTGCCTTTATTGAGGATACAGCTGTTCCTCCTGAAGTGCTGGCTGATTATGTAGTTGATTTTAAATCTATTTTAGACCGACACAATCTTCCATACGGTATGTTTGGTCATGCAGACGTGGGCTGCCTCCATGTCAGACCCTTTTTAAATATGCTTGAACCTAAAGATCAGGCTTTAATTCGCCCCATATCTGACGAAGTTGCTCAACTTACCAAGGCTTATGGTGGTCTCCTATGGGGAGAACATGGAAGAGGGTTTAGAGGTGAATTTTCTCCTTTGTTTTTTGGAGAAAAGCTTTTCAAAGAACTTATAAAAATCAAACAACAATTTGATTTTAAAGACATTTTCAATAGAGGAAAGTTGGTTCCTGGCGAAGAATATTCTGTCGATCGAATTGATGAAGTCCCTTTTAAAGGTCAATATGATGCACAGATTTCTGCTCCCTTTAAGCAAGACTATCAACTCGCTTTAAACTGCAACGGAAATGGGGCTTGCTTTAATAAAGAGCCTGACACTGTTATGTGCCCCTCATACAAAGCCACTAAAGATCGTGTGCAATCACCCAAAGGGCGGGCCACTCTTTTAAGAACGTGGGCTCGCTTAACTTCCTTGCCTGATGGAGTACCAGATAAAAGCACCTTAAGCGCGCTTACCGAGGAGTTAAAAAGAAGTCTGGATACATGTTTAGCCTGCAAAGCCTGCTCTACCCAATGCCCCATTCATGTCGATATTCCATCTATGCGCTCTAATTTTTTCGCAAATTATTTTCAAACGAACAAACGCCCCCTTAGAGATTATCTGATTTTTGGATTGGAATTTTTTCTTAAAATATCAAGACAACACCCTGATTTTACAAATTTTTTTACACAAAACCCCGTGTCGAAAATTATTCTAAAGCGATTAGGAATAGTAGATTTACCCAAAATTAACTCTGCCAAAATATCATCCCAGGATTTCATTTCTAAAGAGTGGATAAAGAATAATTATAATAACCCGAAGGCCGTTATCATTCTACAAGACCCTTTCACTTCATCATTTGATGGTGATGTATTGAAAAAAACGTTAGAATTATTCAACCATATTGGAATTAATGCTCGCGCAACAAAAGTATTAAATAATGGAAAAGCAAAATATATTCGTGGATTCAAAAAATCTTTTAATAAGACGGCTCAAAAGACCCTTAATTATCTCCACCCTCTCACACAGTTAAACATTCCTCTTATTTCACTCGATGCGGCTACAGGAGCAATGTTTAAACAAGAGTTTAAGGAGTTTGGAAAAGATAACTTTGAAATCAATGTGTTATCTGTAGAAACTTATCTGAAACATCTAATTGAAAATGAACTTATCCCACAGCATAAATTTTCTCCTATCCAACAGGAATTCACTCTTATCCCACATTGTACAGAACAAGCTATGTACCCGACGGTAACATCAGATTGGATGTTTATTTTTAAAACACTCTTGTCTTTGCCCCTTAACACAAAGAAAGCAGGCTGTTGTGGAATGGCTGGATTATTTGGTCATGAAGCAGAGAATGTAACACTTTCGAAGAAAATTTTTCAACAAAACTGGGCATCAACGCATCATAAAGAAATCTTAGCCACTGGATTTTCTTGTCGTTGTCAAACAAAACGATTAACAGGATATCGTCCATCTCATCCTATCGAAATCCTTTTTCAATCAGCAAAAAATACATAAGCGAAAAGTTATCATTCCGTATGAAGTCCCTAAACAAACACCTTCTTCTTTTCATTTCTTTGGCGCTTATTTACCTTTTGATCGCATTCTATGTCTGTTCACTTTGGCCCAAAACATCCGATCAAGCATCCTACTTCCTTGCAGGGATGGATTTTTTGCATGGAAACTGGCGCCTAAAAAACTGGGTTCTGACCCCTCCCGATTTTTGGACATCAGACATCCCCCTAAGTGCTTTTCTTGGAGCGGTGTGGCATCTGGCAGGTCATCCTTCTGCAAGCCCAGTCCTACTTATGCTACAGCCGGCTATTTTATGGACTGGCCTGATTTGCTCTGCTTTTTATCTGGTCTTTCAGCGATTAAAAAACACAAAACACAAAACAGGCGCCGTTCTTATCCTTTTATGTGCATTGGCTTTTCCTCTGATGCATGCACCCATGGCTTATTTTATCACATTATCCGCTATTCATATTGGATCGTTAATTTATGGACTATGGGCCATCCATCATACTGATCGTTTCTTAAAGGACCATCAGCACAAATCTCTCTTATTCGCTGCAATTTTGCTTTGCCTAGGCTCAATTGGAGACCCACTTTTTGTTATTACAACCGGAGGAGCGGTTCTTTTATTCTCCATTATTTCAAAATATTCTCCTTTATACCTACGTGTCCAACTGGTCTTTGCGGCCATTCTCAGCATTCTAACTGCTAAAATTATTTTATGGACAAATATACATACGGGTGGATTTCATACGGAAATTCTTGAAACCCGCTTTGCTACCTGGGATCAACTCAATACAAATCTCAGTATATCACTTCGCTGCATTCTACTGGTTTTTGGAGCAGATCCATCCGGTCATTCTCTTAGTTCTTCTACGCCAGAGTTATTACGATTAATCCTTACACTTTTTATTATTATCGCCCTGTTTTCTGCGGTAAAAATCACACGCAAACATAAACAACATAACGATACTTTTTGTGTTTTACTCGGACTAACTGCCTTATTAAACTTCGTGGCCTTAACCGTCAGTAATCGTATAGCATTAGATGGTAATCCAATCGCCGTTGCTCGTTACCTTTTTCCTCTATGGGTGAGTACAAGTTGTATTGCTGCACTTTATTGGAACCATAATCGAAAAATAGCTTTCTTAGCTGGGATTGCTCTTTTCAGCACTTTGTGGGCTGACATACGTGATCTTCCTGCACATTCTACGGGTATTCTGACAACAGAAGATAACCAACTTCTTTCTCGCTTAGAAAAAGATGCTCCCTCATTCGGAATTGGGTCATGGTGGAGTTCTGTCAATCTTGAAGTCGCATCTTTAGGAAAAGTTCATATTTATCCTGGGATGCAACAATCAGACGGCAGCATTATGCCATTTGTCCATATTCGAAAAAATATGGATTGGGCTTCTCTCAAAGGACAAAACTTTTTTGTTCTTATCCCACACCCTACCGAAACTTTTACAGAGAAGGCGGCCCTAAAAACCTTTGGTGCACCAACACAAACCATTATTGAGGGGCGGTATACAATTCTTATTTATCGAACTGATCACCTCTTTGTGGGGCATCCTGACCGTACTTAAAACCTATGCTATATCTTCCTTTCAGCCTCAAGGAAGATAAACTATGGTAGGTCCGCATGTTCTTGTTCAGGGTGCAGGTGTTGCAGGCTTAGTTACGGCGGTTTCTCTTGCAGAGAAAGGCGCACGCGTAACCGTACATGACGTCGGCGGCCGTATTGGTGCAGGCGCGTCATGGTTTGCAGGCGGTATGCTTGCTCCTTGGTGTGAAGGTGAATCCGCCCCAGACGAAGTCACAGAAGATAGTTTGACGTCTTTGGCTTGGTGGAAAGAACATGTGAACGATGTTACAGAAGCAGGGACTTTAGTCGTTGCTCCATCAAGAGACACACCAGAGCTTATTCGGTTTGGTCGCCGCACAAGTCACTTTGAAACAATCAATACCGAAAAAATTGCAGCTCTGGAGCCGGATTTAGCAGGCCGTTTTGATAAAGCTCTTTTTTTTCCATCTGAAGGGCATGTTGACCCAAGAAAAGCACTCCACACTCTTGCTCAACATCTCATCACGTTAAAAGCGACCTTAACTCTGACCCCTCAAACTATTTATGATAAAGGGCAATTTGACTGGATCGTAAATTGCACAGGCATCAACGCACGCAAAACACAACCTGAATTACGTGGAATGCGTGGTGAAATGGTTCTTCTTCGCTGTCCTGATCTTTCTCTCCATCGCCCTATTCGTATGTTACATCCTCGTATCCCCGTTTATATTGTTCCCAGACAAGAGCATATTTTTATGGTGGGGGCGACCATGGTTGAAAGTGATGATCAGCGTGGCATGACTGTACGTTCCATCATGGAGCTACTCAACGCCGCTTACACGCTACACCCTGCCTTTGCAGAGGCTGAGATTCTTGAGGCAAATGCAGGGTTAAGACCTGCATATCCTGATAATATTCCAAAAGTTATGAGAGAGGGTAAACATATTTCATTAAACGGGATGTACCGGCATGGCTTTCTTTTATCACCCGCCCGTGCACAAGAAATATGCAACATTATTTTCCCTCCCACTTCCGTAAATTAAGGCTTTTTCCAGCGATAAGGACAGAAAATGCAAATTATCGTTAATAACGAACCACATATCGTTCAGACAAACACACTCGCCGAGATTATTCATGAACTCGGCTATGGAACAGCTCGTATTGCGACAGCCCTTAATGGTGATTTTGTTCCAGCCTCTCAAAGAAAACATAAAATTGTTGAAGAAGGCGGTGTCGTTGAAATTCTTGCCCCAATGCAGGGAGGATAAATCTGATGCTCTTCTATGGTGTAGAACTATCATCCCGGCTCATGTTGGGAACGGCACAATACGATAGCCCTGCCATTCTAGCAGAATCCGTAAAAGCGGCTCAGGCAGGTGTCGTTACAGTTTCCTTAAGACGAGAAGCCGCCAGCCTTCAGACAGGTCAAGCGTTCTGGTCCCTTATCCAAGACCTTAACGTGCCTGTACTCCCCAATACAGCAGGCTGTCATAGTGTCAAAGAAGCTGTTACCACAGCGCATATGGCACGAGAGGTTTTTGGAACAAACTGGATCAAACTAGAAGTTATTGGGCAAGGGGACTTATTACAGCCAGATGTCTTTGGTCTCGTGGAAGCAACCCGTATTCTTACAGAAGATGGCTTTAATGTTTTTCCCTACACGACAGAAGATCTCGTCGTAGCTGAACGTCTCTTAAAAGCTGGCGCAGAAGTACTTATGCCGTGGGGAGCGCCGATTGGTTCAGGAAAAGGACTAAACAATGTGTTTGGACTGCGTGCCTTAAGAGCACATTTTCCCAAAATTCCAATGGTCGTAGATGCAGGAATTGGAAAGCCATCTCACGCAACGGCTGCTTTTGAACTAGGGTTTGATGCTGTATTAATTAACACAGCCGTTGCTAAAGCCGGGGACCCTATCAAAATGGCTACGGCGTTCAAACTTGCATGCCAAGCCGGTCTTGCCGGTTTTTCTTCAATTCCAATGGAAGAGAGGGATATGGCTGTTCCATCCACACCAACACTCGGCCTTGCCAGCAGTTTATCTGAAAGCTTTATCTAAGATGCAGCGTCTTCCTTCGAAAATATATCCCGTTGTTGATCATCCTCGTTGGGTTGAAATATTAGGTGGAGCAGGGGCTCGCTTTATCCAATTACGCCTTAAAGACCTTCCCCCTGAGGAACTGCGTGCTCAGGTTCAAAAAGCCCAAGAACTTGCTGTCCTTCATAATGTTACCCTCGTCTTAAACGACTATTGGGAACTGGCGATAGAACTCGGTTTTGAGTGGGTGCACTTAGGGCAGGAAGATCTGGATACGGCAGATTTAAAATCCATTAAAAATACAGGTATTCGTCTCGGCATATCCACACACGATCATGTTGAGTTAGAGAGAGCGCTCACCTGTCAGCCTGATTACGTCGCTTTAGGCCCAATATGGGAAACTAAATTGAAGAAAATGGCCTTTGGGCCTCAAGGGGTTCATCGCTTAACGGAATGGCGTAAAATCATTGGCTCTCTTCCATTAGTAGCAATCGGTGGTATTTCTCTTGAACGGATGCTTTCTTGCCTTGAAGCTGGCGCTGACAGCGTAGCTGCTGTAAGTGACTTTATTGGTGCCAAAGATCCTGAACAACAAGTGGCTCTTTGGCTTAAAAAAGCCACACAACAAAACATTGATTAAAAAGCTTTTTTACGTTCTACTCATCTCTTAATTTTATTTCTTATCTTTCGGGAGTATAGCTACTAATGATGGTGACAGGTCTTGCAGCCGTTTTACTTGCGATTGCCTTCCTGCTCACAATCGTTAGCTTAATACAACCACTGGCAAAACGTCTGGAAATTTCAGAGACTGTTTTGCTTGCGCTGACAGGAATAGGGCTAGGAGCGGCAGCATCTTTCGTCGTTCGATCTTCATATACAGATCTTTTCAATGGTGCTGCAGAATCTCTCATCTATTTCCCAATTAATAGTGAGGCGTTCCTTCTCATCTTCCTGCCTATTTTGGTTTTTCAAGGCGCTATGGGAATTGATGTCCGGCGCCTTGCTCAGGAAACAGCAACAGTTCTCTTACTCGCCGTTGTGGCGGTCATTGTTTCTACCGCAACAATTGGGTTTGCCTTATACCCATTCTCCGGGCAAAGTCTCGTTGTATGTTTACTCCTTGGCTCCATTGTCGCCACAACAGACCCATCTGCAGTGGCAGGGATTTTCCGAGATATTGGCGCAGCCTCGCGTCTGACACGCCTTGTCGAAGGCGAGGCTCTCTTAAATGATGCTGCCGCAATTGCGATATTTACAATTTTACTCGCATCCATCACTTCGCATCGTCATATTCATTTAGGCGACGCTATTTTAGATTTTGCTTCTGCTTTTGGCGGCGCAATAATCGTCGGGGTTTGTTTAGCTCGTTTAATGCTTCTTATGATTGCAGGCTTAGGAGCCCCTATTGCTGCAGAAGTTACCTTAACACTGGCCTTACCCTACACCGTCTATATTATATGCGATGAAATGCTTGGGTTTTCTGGTGTCGTCGCGACAGCAGCGGCCGGTCTAACAGTTTCAGCATATGGCCCCTCAACATTTCGTCCTCAAGTATGGCGCTTCGTAAACGAACTTTGGGAACAACTCGTATTTTGGGCCGGCTCTCTCGTTTTCCTTTTAGCTGCCATGTTAGTTCCGCGCTTGCTTGCCGGGGCGACGAAATGGGATTGTACTTTAATCCTGATTGCAAGCGTTGCAGGACTTATTGCGCGTGGAGCCGTAATTTTTGGATTACTGCCCATTCTTTCCGTGACCAACCTTTCTCCCCCCGTACCGCTTCCATTTAAAGCAACAATGGTCTGGGGAGGGCTAAGAGGTGCTATCACCCTTGCCTTGGCACTTGCCGTCACAGAAAACCAAAATGTTTCAAGTTCTATCGCTCATTTTATTGGGATTATTGCGACAGGATTTGTTTTAATCACCCTTTTAGTCAACGGAACGACGCTACGATCTCTTGTTCTCTTTTTTAAACTCAATCAACTTTCTCCTGTCGACCAAGCCATTCGCCAACAAATACTAGGGATTGGTTTAAGCGAAGTGGCTGAGCGCACACGCAATATGTCTGATGAGTTAGGTTTTAGTGCACAAACACGAGATGGCGTCATCAATCAAATTGAAAAAAGAGCCAAGAAGGAAAGGGAGGCTAATAATTTTGAAACCGTCCTAAGCGACCGTAACCGTATTAATATTGCTCTTATTACGATCGCCAATCAGGAACGCTCGTTGTTGTTAGATTTGTTTCGTATTCAAGGTCTCTCACGCCGTGTCATGGAAACACTTTTACGAACAGCTGAATCAATGGCTGAAGGGGCACGTCTTAATGGCCATTACGGATATTTGCGGGCTTTAAGGCGCCGTCTAACGCCATCCTTACGATTTAGAGTGGCTCAAAGCCTTCATAGCCGATTCCATATTGATGGGCCGCTCATGTACTGCATGATGGAGCGCTTTGAAATGCTTATTATCGCCCATCTTGTATCTTTATCTTTGCAACGTTTCGTCCAGCAAAGAATGGGGCCCACGTTAGGTAGCCGTGTCACAGAAATCGTATCGGAGGTTTTAGGACGCCAGCGCAAGCTTCTTGACGATGCCTTGGAAACATTACGCTTACATTATTCAGGTTACTCTGAAGCTTTGCAAAGCCGTATTTTAAGACAAATTGCTCTTCGCCTTGAAGATGAAGAATATGCTACGCTTCAAAAAGATAGTCTCATCTCAGAAGAGCTGCACCGCGAACTCCATCGCGATATCGAGCGCAGACGTATGCGCCTTGATGCGCCTCTACGCTTCAATCTCAAAAGTGGAATTGAGCAACGTCTTAGAGCTTTCCCAGCTTTTAACGGTGTACCCGACTGTATTTTGCATGATATCGCACGCAAAGTCTCTATTCATTTTTTATCACCCGGTGAGGTGATAATAAAACGAGATAAAAAAATACGTTTCGTTTATGCCCAAATCGCAGGCCTAGCTGAAATGCATCTGCCTGAACAAGATATACTTTTTGGCAGCGGGGACCTCATTGGAGGCGCTTTTCTTGTTGAAAAAACAAAAGCTCCTGCGACCATTCGCTCTATCCAGTTTAGCCACCTTCTTGCTATCCCCAGAAGCGTCTTTCTAAAACTTTTAAAAGACTATCCTATTGTGAAAAGACTTATCGTTTCACGCAACGATCAAAGAAAAGATGGTGCCTTAAAACCTTACAGCGTAAATTCTGATACTGTTGTTAAGCTAGCAGCCCCGCAAGCCATTAAAAATATCGTTCACCCCAAAGAAGAATGAACGATATTTTTCCTTCACGCCTTTTCAGTCACTTCTGAGGTTTCGGGTGCCAGAAGATTATAAAAGAAGATATTACACGCCAACAGAATAAGAGCCGCAAACAAAGCTGTCCCTGCATGAAACAACCAAAAAGATACATCATTAACTTGGCCAATCAGCGTTGAAAGCTTACCAACAAGAAGGCTCGAAATACAAAATTGTAGTGAAAAACATGATATTAACATGGTATTCAAACTCTTAGGGGCAGCACGAGAATATAGAGCCATACCAAGAGCATATGTAAGAGCCGTGCCTATATCATTAATCGTATGAAATAAAAGCCCCCAATACAGACTAACACCATGAGGTTGTGGGTGGAGGTACGAGGCAAAAGCAAGAACAATCGGAGCGAGAACAATGATAAAAGCTCCAATCGTTACTTTCGTTATTTCAGATGAATCTGGCTTATATCGAGCATAAATATGCAAAAATTTAAAAACAACAACTCCTGTTATTGAACTAATCAAACCATCCCATGAAACTAAACTGCTAATAGGGAAGGGATGCCCAAATAATGTTTTCTGATAATGCTCACGCCCCCATAAAAGATAACCATCTGATAACTCCTGATTAGTTAATGCCGAAATAGCCATTACTGGAATCAAGAAGATTAATAAGAAAGTCGCTTTTTTTTCTCTTAAACTCAGCGACGGCTGCTTGGTCTTTGTATTTTTTTTGACAATTTCATCTTTAGGGAGCCAAGATAACCCGGAAAGGTAGATCACCAATCCAATAAGCATACCTATCCCAGCAACTAAAAACCCCCAATCCCACGCTTTTTGAGCAAGAAAAGCACACAGAGCAGGGGAAATAATAACAGCAATCTGTATTCCCAGAACATAAATTTGATACGCGTCTGAACGTCTCTGATCATCTAATGCATATAAAGACCCAACTTGGGATTTTAATGCTCCCGTCGCACCTATTCCAATTAAAATAAATAGAATGGCAAAGACCAATCCCCAATCGAATAACATTAAAATATGACCAATGGTCATTAAAACAGAGCCAATAATGATGGTTTTTGTTCTACCTAAAAAACGATCTGCGATAATTCCTCCCAACAAGGGAGTAGCAAACGCAATGGCTAGAAAAAGCCCTGTAATTGCTCCTGCAGTCGCCTGAATGCCAGAAGGAGCATATAAAAACCCAACAAGCCCTAATAGAGAGTTAATACCCCATACATGCTCAATATGCCCCGGCAAAAGTAGCTGATCCATTAAATATATGACCAGGATTGCCTGCATTCCATACAAAGAAAAGGCTACAAAAGCTTCTGTTAAAACAAGAACCCAAAAACCTTTTGGATGCCCCAACACATCCTTTGAATGCAAAACATGAGGGGACTCAACGAAGGGCTCATTAGGGAATATTTCAGGCAAGAAGACCTCAAATGTCAAAAATTGATCTGCTTACTCTTTGTAAACTCAAGGTTTCTCAAACACAATCTATCTTCATACCGAAATGAAACATTCATCTCCTTACATAAATATCGCATAATATATATTATGCCAACTCATATAATAAAATATTAAACCTGAAGAACCATACCGTCATAAGCAGGCTCCACATTATCCGGTAACTCTGCACGTAACGTCATATAATCCATTTCTGTACCCATATGCGTCAGAATTGTATGTTTAGGTTGTATTTTCTCACGCCACTCCAGAACACGCTCTAACCACGCATGTGCCGGATGTGGTTGATACTGAAAACAATCTACAACCCAAGTATCAACCCCATGAAGCATATCCAACGCTTGCTCTGATAATGTCTCTACATCTGTACAATATGCAATGGCACCAAAATGAGCGCCAAGCGATGTAATACGTCCATGCCTTTGAGAAAATACTTTAAACCTTAGCTCAGGCAGCATAACCTCCTGATCTTCTTTTAGAATATGCTCCTCAAAAACAGGTCGATAGAACTCAGAACCATGCCACGGTGCAAAAGCATAACTAAAACGAGCTTTCAGCTCATCGAGAACTTCCTGAGTAGCCAAAAGCGGTAATGGAGCATTAATCATACGATTAATCGCTCGCAACTCGTCTAAACCACCAATATGATCACTGTGAGGATGCGTATATAAAACAGCATTCACACGGTTTAAACCACACGCCAACATTTGAGATCGGAAATCAGGCCCAGAATCAATAAGAAGACGAAACCCGCTGTCTGTCTCGACAACGATAGAAGACCGTGTTCGACGATTTTTAGGCTCCTCCGGGTCGCATCTTCCCCAAATGCCTGTGTCTGCCCCTTCTCCTCCCCCAATCATGGGAACTCCAGCAGAGCCTCCACAACCAAGAATAGTAACTTTCATACTCGAGTTCTTTTAAATAAATTATAAGCGTTTTTCGTGGTTAATTCCGCGATTTTTTCAACCGATATCCCCCGTTCCTGAGCAATACGAGCCGCTGTATAAGCAACATACCCGGGCGTATTCGGTTTTCCACGCTTGGGAACGGGCGCTAAAAAAGGACTATCTGTTTCAACCAAAAATCGATCTTCAGGAACCCAACGCGCAACCTCTCGAATTTCTTCACATTTGGGAAATGTCACAAGACCAGAAAAACTGAGATACCCCCCCAGATCCAACGCTGCTTTCGCCAGTTTATCACCCGAAGCAAAGCAATGAATCAAAAAAGGAAACTCTCCTTTTTTATGCTCATCACGCAGTATTGCAATCGTATCGTCATCAGCATTCCGCGTATGAATAACAAGCGGCAACCCCGTTTCACGGGCTGCTGCAATATGTGCTCTAAAAGATTCATGCTGTTCAGGACGTTCTTCTTCTGAGCTATGAAAATAATCCAACCCGGATTCTCCAATAGCGACAACCGACCGCGCCTCCGCCTTTCGTACAATCGCCTCTACGTCTGCTGGTCCTTCTTCTCCAACATGGTCGGGATGTGTCCCTATCGCACACCAAACACGTAAATCTGGTGTATCATATTGCGTCAGCCCAATTTGAGTATCAGCCTGAGAAAAGCGCGTTCCAATCGTAATCATCCCTTCCAAGCCAGATTCTTTGGCTTGTTCCAGCGCAGATGGAACATCTTCCAAACGGTCAAGATGGCAATGAGTATCAATTAATAACGTCATGCAGCATCCTCCACGAAGCGAGGGAATAATCCTACAGGTTTTGGCAATACACGGCCAGCAGGCAGTGGCGTATCTAAATCTTTAAAAGTACGTTCACTCTTATCAACACTGAGTTGAGTTAGCATTTTATCCATCGTGTCCGGCATAAAAGGCTGCAACATTGTTGAAATCGTACGAATTATATCAACCAATACACGCAGAACATGAGCCATTCTTTCTGGATCAGTCTTCTTCAAAGCCCATGGTGCTTGCCGATCAATGTAAGAATTTGCTGCACGGATAAGTTTCCAGACTTCTTCGAGAGCCTCTGTTATTGCTTTTCTTTCAATCTGTTCTGCCATAATGGTTGGCAAGACCTGAGAGACCGCCAATATCGCCTGATCGTCTTCGGTAAATGGCCCGTGCTCTGGAAGAACACCATCCAAATTCCGAGCGACCAAACTTAACGTCCGTTGGCACAAATTTCCTAAATCATTCGCCAGTTCAACATTAGTCCGTGTAATCATGGAACGACGACTAAAGTTTGAATCCCCTCCGAATGGAACTTCACGCATTAAGAAAAAACGCAATGCATCAAGACCAAACTCATCCGCCAAAGCTTTAGGGTCCAGAACATTCCCTAAAGACTTACTCATTTTTTCGCCTTCAACGGTCCACCAGCCATGAGCAAAAATACTTTTAGGCAGCTCTAAACCAGCAGCCATCAAAAACGCTGGCCAATAGACACAGTGAAAACGCGCAATCTCTTTGCCAACAATATGCAAATCCGCTGGCCAAAATGGTGCCCGTGGATCATTCATATTAGGGTACCCAACCGCTGTTAGGTAATTGGCCAACGCATCAAACCAAACATACATGACATGATCTGGATCATGAGGGACAGGAATCCCCCACTTAAAGCTCGTCCGGCTAATTGATAAATCCTTTAGCCCTTGCTTAACAAAGCTTTCAATTTCCCTGCGAGGACCATTGGGTCTAATAAAATCAGGGTTTTCTTCATACAATTTAAGAAGTTTATCCTGAAAAGCCGAGAGTTTAAAGAAATAAGACGGCTCTTTAACCTTCTCTACCGGCGCACCAGACGGAGCAACAAACGTACCATCTGGTTTTTTGACTAGTTCATCTTCCCCAATAAACGCTTCATCACGCGTGGAGTACCACCCCTCATAAGCACCAAGATAAATATAGCCATTTTCAGCTACTTTTTCCCATAAAGCAGATGCCGTTGCTTTATGGCGTTCTTCTGTTGTCCGGATAAATTCATCCGTTGAAATCGCCATATCGCGCTGCATCTGGCGAAATGAATCTGAAATTTCATCGGCATAAAGCTGTGTCGCTAAACCTTTTTGCTTAGCTGTTTGTTCAACTTTCTGACCATGTTCGTCCGTTCCACTCACGAACAAAACATCATCACCATTCAAACGATGAAACCGCGCAAGCACATCTGCTGCGATCGACGTATAAGCATGCCCAATATGAGGAGCACCATTTACATAAAAAATTGGAGTGGTGATGGTGAAACGCCGCGTCATACTTACTCGTTTTTCTATCGCTTAAACAAACCCTCAATCAAACAGCTAATTGCACTGCCTGACGTATTGCTTGAGCCTTATCTAAATTAAAACCTTCTGTCTGCCTTCTTAGCGTATCAAGCGCAATACACCTATTGGCAAACATATTAGAAATAGGCAAATCACCACGCTGTGCTGCTACGCGCGCCTGTTCTGCCCACCCTTCTCCTAACAAATCACAAAACAACGCGAAACCATCCACTTCACGCGCAATCTGATCAATCAAAACCATACTCTCTGTATTTATACGCCGTCCCGATAAAATCCCATCAACAAATCCAGCAATATGACCATCACGATCTTGAGATAAAAAAAGCGCACGCCCAGGAGACCCTTTTGCACGCCTTATAAGGTCCGCTGATAAATCAGGCAAAAGATCATGCATATCTTGGTCATTTAACGGAGATAAAGCCAAAGTGCGGCAACGGCTACGAATAGTCGGCAGTAATTTACCCGGAGAACTTGTCGTTAAAAAAAGAATGGAGTTTAAAGGCGGTTCTTCCAAAATTTTTAATAGCGCATTGGCTGCAAATCGGTTTAAAAACTCTGCTCCATCGACAATAACAACCCGCCATCCACCTTCTGTTGCCGTATGATGAAGAAAAGACTGCACCACACGCACATCAGACGCTGTTATTTCTTGGCGCAATCGACCCTTTTTTTCATCCAGACTACGAGAAATCTCAAGCAAATCCCCGTGCGTTCCGGCCGTAATTCTTCGCCCCGCTGGTGAATCTGTCTTTTCGCCTTTCAATAAAATACGCGCTAGGTGGAATGATAAAGTTGCTTTTCCAATCCCTGAAGGGCCTGTAATTAACCAAGCATGATGCATTCGCCCTGTATCTAAAGCAGAGCGAAACGTATTCTCTGCCTTAACATGCCCATATAACCGGAATGTGTGTCTAGGATCTTGCACGTTATGTCTTATCAAGACTGTTTTTTTCAACGCACCCTATAATCTTATTTAACAGCTCATTTTTTAAAGCACCAGCTTCCTGAAGAGCATCGAAACGATGCACCCGTTCTGGGTCTGACTTTGCGATTGCATCAAACCCTTCACTCACACGCTGATGAAAAGCTTCTTCTTGCCCCTCATACCGGTCCGTGGCGCCCCCTCTTTCTTTCAAACGAGCCAGTGCATCTTTTCTTGGAACGTCTAAAAGCAAAGTCAAATGAGGTTCAAAATCAACTAGATGCCGTGCTTTTTTGATAAACTCTAACCGCTTGGCTTCCCCTTTTCCAACACCATAACCCTGATATGCTAAAGTTGAGTCATGGAAACGGTCGCAGATAACAAGAGCACCACGCTTTAAAGCAGGTTTGATTAATCCATCTAAATGATCACACCGCGCTGCCATATGCCCCATAATCTCAGCACGCCATGAGAGTTCATCTTTGCCAAACAATAATAGATTGCGTATTGCCTCAGCCCCGGGGGTACCTCCAGGCTCACGCGTTAAGACAACTTCATGCCCTAAATCACTCAAAGCGGTAGCTAAAAGGCGAGCTTGGGTGGACTTCCCCACTCCTTCTCCGCCTTCTAGCGTAATAAACAAACCAGAAGATTTATTATGCAGGGCCATAACCAATACGCGTCAAAGCCCGCCCAAAAATACCTAACTTACCGACAGATTGCCCTGCTTGTAGCGGTAAACGCATATCCGCCATGCCTGGAGAGGAAATCACAATAGCCCCACATTCCTGCCCTTCAGCAATCGGTGCCATAACAGGAGACGGATAATCTACCGCAATATGCGAACGTTGCTGCCAACCTGTCGGCATCGTCATCGTGATATCTGTTCCGGCAATCAGCGGAACCGTTTTATGTGTACCCATCCAGACAGCAGCATGATCAACCACTTGTCCTTTACGGAACAACGTTGCATTCTCAAAATTAGCAAATGCCCATGCCATCAATCGCTCACCTTCATGAGCACGCTCATTGCTTGAAGATGTGCCATTAATAACAACAATTATACGGTTACCATTGCGATTTGAGCTAGCACATAGGCCAAAACCACCTGCATCCGTATGGCCTGTTTTCAGACCGTCAGCTAAGCCTTTATCAACCAAGACATTTCGATTGCCTTGGCGTATCTTATTAAAGAGAAACTCAGTCTCTCCAAAGAAATGATAATACTGCGGAAAATCACGGATTAAGTGCGCAGCTACCGTCGCTACATCTTTTGCCGACATATAATGTCCTTCAGCCGGCAAACCTGTTACGTTCATGAAGTGTGAATTTTCTAATCCTATCTTCGGCGCTTCTTCATTCATCATCGCGACAAAACGCTCTTCTGAACCGGCAACGCCCTCCGCCAGAACAATACACGCATCATTGCCAGATTGAATGACCATTCCCTGTATCAAATCCGATACAGCAATAGATTGCCCCAAAGGCACAAACATCTTTGAGCCTTGCGTACGCCATGCTTTTTCACTGACAGGAAGCTGCTGTTCGAGCTTTAAACGCCCAGTCGCCAACATGCCAAACACAATATAAGCAGTCATCATTTTTGTTAATGATGATGGCGCCATGCGTTCTTCTGCAGCTTTATCAAGCAGTACAGCACCAGTATTATAATCTAGAATATAAGCCCATCGAGCAACCGTATCAAACGGTCCTAAAGGGGTGTTTGCAGGCGTCCCCACTGGAGCCGCTACATCAGCTGCTGCACTGGCACCTTTTTTAGCATGAGCTAAATGACGATGCGGACGAGCTAAAGCCGTTAATGGCTCAGCCAACGAAGCACACGCTGCAAACCCTGCAGCACCACCACAAAAAGAGCGTCTAGTCCGCACGTTCATCCTCAGATATTTAACCTCTTCTTAGGCGTATCATTCTACGATGATACGCTCACCCTCTACACCACATCCCCTGGACTGCTCCAAGGCTTGATCTGCCTGAGAAATATTACCATATGGGCCGGATTTAACACTCCAGTTTAAGCCGCCCATGTCCATTTCTCGAACAACATTTCCGTTACACCGCAAAGCAACCTGTTCAGCTGTACCTTGTGTAGAAAATTTTCCTAACAAAAGATATAGACGATAAGATTCTATTGAACCTTGTGTCCATGTAAGAGGCAAATTTCCTAAACCCTTGGTATGCTGCAAAACTTTTGGGGAATTACTACCGTAAACAGTGACGCCTTTACTATCTAAATCCTGAGCCGTCACTTGACCTACTGGAGCAGCCTCCACATCCAATTTTGGTGCGCCAGATAATCCATCAATAATAGACCGACTTGCCACTTCGTCTTCTGTAATTTCAACAGGGGCATCATCTCCCATGCCCAGCAAATCAGCTGCTTTAGAAGAAAGGCCTATAATCCGATTTGACGTTTGTGGCCCGCGACGTATCAACTTCACCCGAACTATACGGCCGTTCTGTAAATTATGAACGCTCACAATACTCGGCAATTGTAAGGTCTGATGAGAGCCAACCATCTCTTGTGAAGTCCAAACCTCACCATCATCCGCTATGCTGGTTTGAGAGCTTTTGTCACGAGAAGCTATGCCAGTCGCATGGTAGCTAAACTGTTCATAAGGGTAAAACCAAGAATCCTTGCCTTTCCACCCTTTACCAAGCTGATAATGCGGATGAGCTTCCTGCTGGCTGGATATATCTTTATGACATCCAGCCAGAAAAGAGAAACAGCATCCTAACATCAAAAAATGATTACGCAGAGACAATGCCCGTTCCTAAAAGACCAACACCTAATGCATAATAATCTGAAGGATTATAACGACGAATCACGTTGAAATTATGGTAAACCATAAAGGCTTGTGTGCCGGGGCCATCTGGTTGCAAGACCGCTCCAACAACATCAGAACGCCCAAATGGCTGACCATCGCTGCGACGAACCCCTAGGCTCATCCATTCACCTAACGTCTTTTTCTGATTACGTCCGATTTGGCTCTTATCGAATGGCTGTGTCAGGTTAATTTCCTGCCCCCAAGGCTCATTCCGTTGCCATCCGCATTTACCAAGGTAATTCGCAATAGACGCAAAAACATCAGCCTGAGATGTCCAGATATTCCGTTTACCATCTCCATCTCCATCTGCCGCATAACGCAAGTAAGCGCTTGGCATAAACTGAGGCTGGCCCATCGCACCGGCATAACTTCCCATCATGCCTTCTGGAGAAATATCTCCATCATTTAAAATATGGAGCGCTTTCATAAGCTCTGTCCGAAAGAAAGCAGAGCGACGACCATCATATGAAAGGGTTGCCAAAGCATCAATCACAGAGAATGTGCCCGTATGAGCGCCAAACCCTGATTCCAGCCCCCAAATCCCCATAACGGCACGATCATCACACCCAAACCGAGCACTTTCTTCACTCATAACGTTTTGAACGCCAGCATATATCTGCCGTCCCTTATCAAAACGTGACTGAGGCAAAACGCGGTCTCTATATTGAGCCCACGTTAAAGTAAATTCAGGCTGATGGCGGTCCAGCTGAAGCACTTTTGCATTGGGATGGGGCGATAAACTCAAAGCCCTTGATACAATAGCCGAAGAAAGCCCTTGTGCGATGGCTTGCTCTCTTATGCTATCAAGAAAAGCATTATAAGATGGCTGCGCTTGAGCGGCTTTTCCGATAGCCGCAACACCTACTCCTACGGAGAGTACGGAAAGAAATTTACGTCTTTGAAGCACAGGCATCAGTCTCCAATGGCAAAAAATGCAACATACACCGCTCTAGCAATCTAACAGCACGATCACTAGCCTTAAAATGAGCAGAATTTGAAATTGAAGCGATAAAAGTGAATATTGATGATTGTTCGATAGTTAAGAACATGCGAAATGACCCTTACTATGACCCGAAATGATCGTCTGCCGTGTTAACCATCGGCCCCGCCATGGCAGCACAGCCGATGTGGCTCAAATCTGCTATTATCATCATAAGCACATTTATTCTGGAAGATGTAGCTACCGTTCTTTCGGCTATCGCTGCACACTCAGGATATATTAGCTTTTTTGTGGCCTTATGTTCCCTCTGGGCAGGAATTGCCTTAGGAGATATTGGATTGTATGGGCTCGGAAATGCCGCGGCCCGATGGCCTTATCTACAAAGGTTTATTACCCTTCCAAAACGGAAACGAACTGAAGGATGGTTTGCCAATCATATTATTCGTATCGTTGTTATTTCACGCTTTATCCCCGGGGCACGGTTACCACTCTATACAGCCTGCGGTTTTTTTAAAGCGCCCTTCCTTACCTTTGCTCTTTCGGTTATTTTCGCCACATCCATTTGGACAACCTTTTTATTCTTCCTCAGCTCACATATTGGAGGGTGGATTTTAGGTCATATGGGAGAATGGCGGTGGCTCGGCCTCGCTGGGCTTATCTTTTGTATTATCGCAGTCGGGCGCCTCATCGCTCGTCATCAAACAATGAGCTAATCACTTTATGAGATCCAAAGAGGTCAACCCAACACCCCTATCTCTTTTTGAGTTCTGGCCTGGGTCCGTTTTTTACACCCCTATCGTGCTTTACTGGATTGTCATGGGGTTAAAATATCGTGATTTTAGTACCCCAACAGCTGCAAATCCTCGTATTGAAACAGGCGGATTATGTGGTGAGCAGAAATCATCTATTCTTGATATGGCAGGCCAAACAGCCAAACAATATATAGCACCATATGCTGTTTTCAAAAGCGGTGAAGGATCCTTCCAGCGCGCTCAGCATGCAATGGCTCGCATCAATGTTCAATTCCCTGTTGTGATTAAACCAAATATCGGCTGTAATGGGACTGGCGTAAAACTCGTTCAATCGCTTGAAATTTTAAAACAAACCCTCTCTCTTTTTCCTGACAATGTTGATCTTATGGTTCAGGAGCTCGTCGATTATCCAATAGAAGTGGGTGCTTTTTATATTCGCCACCCAGACCAGGAAAAAGGGTATATTTCTTCCCTCACTTACAAAGAAACACCGGCTCTTCAGGGAGACGGACAATCCACCCTGAAACAACTCATCATGCATGACCCACGCATGCAACATATTCCCCACGTATATTTACCCCGCATCGCAGGCTTGGAAGAAACAATTCTTCCCGCAGGTGAAAAAAAATCGCTGGTTTTTGCGGGCAACCACTGCAAAGGCTCGATTTTCCGAGATGCCCGTACCGATCGAACCGTAGAGCTAACGGAATGTCTTGATGCCATTATGAAAGATATTCCAGACTTTCATTTTGGCCGCATTGATTTAAAGACGCCTTCTATCGAAGACTTAAAGCAAGGTAAAAACTTAAAAATTATTGAAATTAATGGCGTGGGTTCAGAAGCAATCCATATCTGGGATCGCAGAACAACAATATGGGAAGCTTATCGTGCTCAATTTTCCCATTACAGGCAAACATTCATCATTGGCGCCAAAAACAAATCTAGAGGATGGAAAACCTCAGGAGCCTTTAATATGCTCTTTGCTTGGAGAAAGCAAAAGCGCCTCTTAGCCTCCTACCCCACCAATGATTAAAAAAGCACTATTGGCCTAGTTTGCCACCGCCAAAAATATAATTACTCACTTGTTGCTCTAAAGACAGCTGATCTTGTGTGTCTTTAATAACTGCCCCTGTAGCAAGTATATGTGATCCCTCTTTGCCGGGATGGATCTGCAATGCATTATCGGATGTCATGGTAGGAGAGCCTATTCCTACCGCGGTATCGACAGGAAGATGAAGCCTCTTATCAACTGTAAATGTAACATCTGCCATTTGTGTTGCAGGGTTTAGGTCGATAGACTGAACTCGCCCGACGGTTACACCGGCAAGACTAACATCTGCTCCTGATTTTAAGCCATTCGCAGAATTAAACTGAGCATGTAAAGTTGCAGATGGTATTCCATTTCCATCTCTCATCTCTTGGCTATAAACAAGGAAAAGGCCGGCAACGACAAGCACTAAACCACTTGTCAAAATAGCGCCTCCACGCCCCCTATATCCTATGCTCATCTTTACCCCAGTTCAAAACACGCGTTTAAAGGTCGTTTAGTCAGCTTTAATACTGTTATCAAGGTTGCGTATTATACGATCATAAGGCAAGTGGTTTCTTTTCTTTCTGGTCGTGCAAATATAATGACGCTTTTTCAAGCTCTCATCCTCGCGATTATCCAAGGGATAACAGAACCTTTCCCTATCAGCAGCTTGGGACATGCGGTCCTCTTACCAAGTGTGCTCCATTGGAACTTGGATGAGCACTCTCCTTTATTTCTTCCCTTCTTAACGATGTTGCATGTTGGAACTTTAGTCGCTTTGGCTAGCGTGTTCTGGAAAGACTGGGTTGCCATCCTCAAGGGAATCTTTGGTTCTTACGGCCAGCAAAACCAGCTTGAATCGATTCGTATTGCAGGCCTTCTCATTATCGCAACTCTCCCAGCCGTTCTGATTGGTGGGATATTTGAACATCTTTTAAGAGCGTTCTTTGGGGCTCCTCTCGCCGTGGCGGGATTTCTCGTTTTGAATGGCCTCTTACTCATCTCGACTGAATGGATTCGCCAATATCGTGCGCCAACAGACTACAAACCCATTTCTTCTCTATCGCCTAAAGACGCACTTATTATTGGGCTATGGCAATGCTTAGCTTTATTTCCCGGCCTTTCGCGCTCCGGCGCTACAATTAACGGCGGCCTATTAAGAAATCTTGATCACGAAACATCTGCTCGTTTTTCCCTTCTTCTCGCTCAACCTATTGTTTTAGCGGCAACCGTCCGAGAAGCTTGGCAGATCAGGCACATGACAATTTCTCATGATATGCTGCTTCAGTCTATTTTGGGCGCCATTCTCGCAGGAATAACAGCTTGGGTGTGCTCAATCCTAATGCTGCGTTTTTTCCGAAACCATGACCAATGGGCACTGAAGCCTTTCGGTATTTATTGCATGATTGCGGGGGTTGCTGCCGGGATCCTCATTATTTTTTAACTTTCACATTCCTCATGATAAGACCATGGTAAAGAATGCCGGCACCATCTAAAGAACATACTCCAATACCTTCAAAATCTCGTCAAAAAACAGTTGAACAAATTTTGACGGAACATGAGGCCTGCGGGTTAAAACAAAGCTTAACCGCAACACAACTCACAATGATTGGTATTGGCTCGACCATTGGTGCTGGTATTTATGTGATGACAGGAACAGCCGCAGCAGAATATGCAGGCCCATCCGTTCTCCTGTCTTTTATTATTGCCGCTCTCTCGTGCCTGTTTACAGCATTCTCATATGGTGAGTTAGCCTCAACCCTTCCTGTCTCTGGCTCTGCTTATTCCTACGCATATATCTCTATGGGAGAAAAAACAGCTTGGATTGTTGGGTGGCTCCTTTTACTTGAATATGGGATTTCCTGTGCAGCTGTTGCGGCAGGTCTTTCAGGATATACAACGTCTTTATTCGCCGTATTTGGCCTTCATATCCCATCTTTTCTAACACAATCCACCCTACAGCCTCTTGCAGGGTCTGATGGGGCTATCATTACAGCCGGCTGGCGTTTTGACCTCATTGGTTTTAGCGCCATTATGATCGTTACAGCCCTACTCGTTAAGGGGGTTCAAGAATCTGCGCGGATTAATACAGTCATTGTTACTATAAAAGTGGGTGTCTTAATCCTGTTTGTAATTCTTGGCTTTCACGCCATTAACCCCAATAACCTGCACCCTTTTATCCCAACAAATGAAGGCGGATTTCATTACGGAATAAAAGGTATATTCCGCGCTGCTTCTGTTATCTTTTTTGCATATGTTGGTTTCGAAGCGGTCTCTACTGCCTCTTCCGAAGCCAAAAATCCAACCCGAGATGTCCCTCTCGGGATTATCAGCAGTCTTATCATTTGTACGGTGGTTTATATCATTGTCGCCGTCGTTTTACTCGGTATCGTCCCTTATCAGAAACTAGACGTGCCCGACCCACTCGCGATTGCTGTTACAACCATGCATATTCCATGGCTTGCTTTACTCATTAATGTAGGAGCGACTATCGGCCTGTGTTCTGTCTTGTTAGGCCTCATGTATGGGCAATCTCGTATTTTTCTTACCATGAGCCGAGATGGCCTTATTCCTAAAATTTTTGGTATTATTCACCCTCATTTCCGCACGCCATGGCTTGGGACCATCAGCCTTGGCATTGTTGTTGCTGTGATAACCGCCACCCTGCCAATTGATATTATTAGTGACCTTGTTTCCATCGGCACAGCTATTGCTTTTGCGATTGTATGCTTTACCGTCATATGGCAACGCAATACACGGCCTGACATTCAGAGGCCATTCAGTGTCCCTCTCGGCGGTTTTACAATCCGTGGTTTTTGGATTGGAATAACCCCTCTTCTGGGAATTATTTTTTGTATTTTAATGTCCCTTCCACTGATCATCGATATGATACGCTCTATTTTCAGCGGAAACCCAGTCCCTTTAATTCTTCTCATCACCTATATTGGATTGGGTATTCTTACATATGTTTTTTATGGCTACCGCAATTCAGCGATGAGCCATAAAAAACAATAACTCTTATTTTCCTAATGGTGGCGTCCCTGGCCCCATATAACTACCAGGCCCGGGGCGTTCTATTGGTGGAGAGAACCAGTCATCCGCCAACCCCTCGCTCCCTGGTTTAGGAGGCATCATTGCAAAACGGGTCCGCGGCAATGATTCTGGGCATTCTTCTTTAATACGTGCAATAATTTTTTCACGGATATCACACCGCAAATCCCAGCTCTGCAAAGCATTCCGTGCGCTTGCGATAATACGCACAGCCATAACTTGCGCATTACAATCCGAAACTTGTACGTCAAAAACCTTTCCATCCCATAAAGGCGATGTACGAATAATTTCATTCAGCATTTCTCGGATTCTATCCATTGGGGCTTGGTAATCGAGCCAAAGAAAAACCACACCGATGATAGCCGCTGAATTGTGCGTCCAGTTTTCAAACTGGTTTTCCAAAAAATATGAAATAGGCACAATATGCCGGCGCCAATCCCATACACGCAACACTACATAAGTCGCGTTAATCTCTTCTACCCAACACCAGTCACCATTAATGATAACCAAATCTTCCATACGAATGGGCTGAGTAATAGCAATCTGTACACCTGCAATCAGGTTAGTTAACAAACCACGTGCAGACAAACCTACAATCAAAGACGCGGCCCCGGCGGACGCAAACAAAGACACGCCATACTGCTTAACAGACGGAAATAGCATCAACGCAGATGCAACCGTGATAATACCGACCATAATTTCGGTTAAGCGCCGTAATACTCGTATCTGTGTTTGATGTGTACGAATCATAATATCATCTGTTTCGTCTTTAGACGACAGACGATTAAGATAAGCTTCCGTCATGTGCCGGAAGACAATAATCATTGAAAACCCGAAGGTAAGCACCAAGACAAAAAGCAAAAACAGCTTAATGTCCTGCTCACTTTCATACGTGAACCCCGTTGCAGCAGGAAGAGCTGCCAACATCGCTAAAAGTGATGTCAGCAGTTTAGCAGGACGACGTAGAGCAGAAACAATAGTACGTATTAAAGCGACACTACGTGACCCTGGGACCCGCAAAATTAAGGCGACAACAAGATTCCCGCAGTAAAATCCCAAAATACCCACTATGACCAACATCAAAATGGAAACAATTGATGGTGGCAGCCACGTGAAATACGACCTTATTGCAAACAATGTACTAACAAAATGCTGCGACACTTAGCAGTAAACTCCACGTGGTAATGATTGAGATGAGTGAGTGCCATATCAGATATAGCAATTATAAAAAATCTACACCCAAAAACTATACACTCGTGTCATTAACGTGTTGACACTTCAACGGATCCCCCGTAAAAACCCCTCCAACGCTGAAAAACAGCACGATGGCGGTGTAGCTCAGTGGTAGAGCAGGGGAATCATAATCCCTTGGTCGGCGGTTCAAATCCGTCCACCGCTACCATTTATTCATGAAAATTTGATTTGGCATAATGAAAAAGCCTCTTGCTGTCGTTACGATGATATATAACGAATCAGAACATCTTCTGACATGGCGACGTCATTACAGCGCACAAGTGGGCGAATCTGCGTGTTATATTGTTGATCACGGATCGAGTGATGGCTCAACTCAGAATCTAGGCTCCATTAATGTTATCCGTATCCCACGCTCTCCTCAAAATGATGAAAAAAGAACCCGATCTATTGGAAAGTTCTGTGAAAGCCTTCTAGAGTGGTACGATAACATTATCTACGTGGATGTAGATGAACTCCTTCTGGCAGATCCGGCGTTATACCCATCCCTCACCCATTTTGCTCTGGCAAATAACGCGCCAATTGTTACCGCAACTGGGTTGGATTTTATTCATATTCCAGATGAGGAAGACGACTTAGATTATACACGCCTTATTTCGCCTCAACGCAATTATGTACGTTTTTCAAGTGCCATGTGTAAGCCATGCCTCATCCAAAAAGCAGTAACATGGTCTCCTGGTTTTCATTCGTGCTCTGAAACACTTCCAAATTTAAATACACCTTTATATCTCTTTCATCTCAGATATGCTGATTTGCAAACTGGCCTCCAAAGATTACAGCGTACACGTACTCAGCCTTGGCATTCAGACACAGCTGGCCAACATCAAAGAATAGATAATGATGCTTGGGAAAACATGTTACGCAATATGGCTGCTTTGCCTAAAGTTGACGTAACATTTGATGAGAACGATCAACGTCTCAAAAACTGGCGGAAAGCTGTAGAAGACAGTTCAACAAGCCGCCAAAATGATCTTTACAAACTTGATCTCAACCTTAGCGGGACCGAGCTCTGGCATATCCCCGATCGGTTTATTGGAAGAATATAATCCGAGATACTCTTTGCGGATTATATTCTTTCCCTTTTACTCTGCGTCCTTAGGAGCTGTTTCAGAGATATAATGTGCTGGGGGCTGTTCTGCTACTGGCACCTCATTCATTGAAGGCTCTCCTCCTCGCCGGAAGGAAGAATCTTCATCCAAACGTTCGCTCCGCATTTCACGACGTTCTTCAAAAGCACGCTGCCGCTGTTGTTGACGCTCTGTACGCTCTTGCTGGCTTTGTTGAGCGGCTTGATTCATTGCATTCAGAATACGAAAGTAATGTTCTGCATGCTGAAAATATGCTTCAGCAAGAATACGATCACCCGTTCCTGTCGCATCGCGACCAAGTTGAAGATATTTCTCAAACAGCTGTTGGGCCGTTCCCCGAACTCTTAAATCTGGGCCATTGCTATCAAAAACATGGTTACGATTTAAAGGTGTCTGGGAGTTTCCACTACGTGATGCCCCACCACCTGTACGATGATGCCGGCCTCTTATACGCTTCATATTCATCGACCCGTGATGCACTTTCCTATGGCGATCATGATCTCTCAAAAACTTGAGAGTAAACGCACCGTTATCTGAAAAGACGTTTGTTTATCTGCTGTAGCTGGAACAAAGCCAACTCATCCATTTGTTCCTAGCCATCAACAAAGAGACGGATAACAGGAACATACTTTATGTAGAAATTTTTCCACACCAAGAACGTCCTTTGTATCTCACATCAACAATTATATTTCAACCCAAGCTTTTACTTACTTCCCTATAAATTGCAGCACAAGCGCCCGAGGAATACCGCCTAAATCATTCTGCCGTAAAACTTCTTTGAAACCCTGCCGCTGCCCCAACACGCAAACATCATCAATTTGATCAACCCCGACTTCAAACACAACATACCCATTCGGGGTCAAAACACGGGGAATATTTTCTAACAACACACGATAAGCATCCAACCCATCCTCCCCACCATCCAAAGCACGGGCAGGTTCATATGTTGAAACTTCTGGCATTAAACCTTCAATATCAGCACTTTTAACATACGGTGGATTAGAAAAAACGAGGTCAAACTGCCCTATCATCGGGCTTTCCCAATGCGCTGCAACAAAAAAACTTCTCGTTGCTAAATGATTTCTCTTCGCATTTTTCTGAGCCAAGCTTGCAGCTTCTGGAGACAAATCAATCCCCACCCCCCAAGCATTCACATATTCTGACAAGGCAGATAGTAAAAGACATCCTGTCCCAGTCCCCAAATCCAAGAAAGACATATCCTTTTGTTTGTCTGGAATAATCTTTAGAACTGCTTCTATTAATGCTTCACTATCTGCTCGAGGAATCAACGTTGCTGGTGAAGTATAAAAATCTAACGTCCAAAAACCCACTTCGCCTGTAATGAAAGCCAAAGGCTCATGCTGAGCACGCCGCATGACCAGATTTTGATATTTTTCTTCGTCTTCGAGAGAAACTGACTTTACCAAAAACAAAGAACCTAAACCTTTTTCCAATACCCAACTTAATAGCAAGCGTGCTTCTCGACGGGCATCTTCAATCCCTGCTTTCTCTAAGATCGTAGTCGCATGATGCAATAATTTATCTTTTGGAATCATTTTTTCTAATAACCTGCTATACTGGCCCAATGAGATACAAACGTGCGATCCTCTTTTCTGCCCTACTTATGGGATGCTCTATGCACCCAGCGTGGGCACAGTCAGTTCCTTCATCGACCTTCACAGTCATTGACGAGCGGGCATCAGAAGAAGTTTCTGAAGTGTCTCGCCTGTATGTGAACGGTAACCTCGTGGCGACTTTCCATCTTGATTTAAATAAATCCCGTGAAGTGAAAGAAATCCCCTTACCGGCTGGACGCTCCGATGTTGATTACGCTCTCTGTGGGGAAATTACCATTACGCGTAATGGCCACACAGAGACCCATGAAGTAAGCAGTGCCGGTCAACTCCATCATCCTGAAGGTCATGTGCTTGACGCCGTTGGAAGTCGCAATTTCACAGATTTCTTCTTAATGGACTACAACGATTCAGCCGTTGCCACACATCGTCAAGGACGTGCAGCCGTCTGTGCTACCCCTAGCTCGTAAACCTTAAAAACCCTCGGCAGCCAAAAGAGCCGTTTGCTCTTCTCGCGTTAACGCATCAATAATCTCAACAAAATCTCCGGCCATAATCCGATCAATCTTATATAATGTAAGATTGATCCTATGGTCGGTAACGCGGCCTTGAGGAAAATTATATGTTCTAATCCGCTCTGACCGATCCCCTGTTCCTACCTGCGAACGGCGATCAGCCGCACGTGATTCATGCGCTGCTGCACGTTGTTGCTCATACAACCGGGCACGCAAAATCTTTAAAGCTTTTGCTTTATTTTTATGCTGACTTTTTTCTTCCTGCATCGCCACAACAAGGCCAGTCGGCATATGCGTAATACGAACCGCACTTTCAGTCTTGTTCACGTGCTGCCCACCTGCACCAGAGGCACGGTACACATCTATCCGCAAGTCGTCATCATTAATGGTCACATCCACTTCTTCAGCTTCTGGTAAAACAGCCACTGTGACAGTTGATGTGTGAATCCGACCCTGACTTTCTGTTGCAGGCACACGCTGAACACGATGAACGCCGGATTCATATTTTAATTGCGCAAAAACAGACCGACCAGAAATAGTCGCCATTCCTTCTTTTAGCCCGGCAACCTCGTTTTCTGAATATTCCATCACCTCAAAACGCCAGCCATGATTTTCTGCAAACCGTCGGTATGCATCAAATAATTCAGCTGCAAAAAGCCCTGCTTCATCTCCTCCTGCCGCAGGACGAATTTCCAAAATAGCGCTTCTTTCGTCAGCCGCATCTTTCGGCAAAAGAGCAATCTTTAAATTATGCTCAAGCTCAGGAATTTGGTCTTCAATTTCAGATAATTCTGATTGAGCTAACTCTTTCATCTCAGGGTCAGATAAAAGAGCTTGCGCGTCTTGCTTTTGTTTTTCTGCTTCTCGCCACGCTTGAATAGATGCAACGACTGGCTCTAATTCGGCATATTCTCGTGATAAACGCGTAAACTCATCGCCCGCTATTTCACCAGAAGCCATGATTGCTTGCAGTTCTTCCGAACGAGCAACAATCCGCTCTAACCTTTCATCAAATACCAAACTCATACGGCTTCTCTCAAAGCTGAAACAAGATGATGAATGGATATCTCTTTCTGATCGCGTACTTTTAGATCACGGAGCTGCACAATTTCACGCTCAATTTCTTCATCACCGAGAACAATAGCATGTGACGCACCAGACTTTACGACACGCTCCATTCTTTTTTTCATATTTCCGCGTGTCTCAATCTCTACATTCAACCCTGCAGAACGGAGCATTCTTGCTATGGAAGCCCCTTTTACTAGAGCAGAATCTCCCATTGGCACGATCGCTATCCCAGCTGGCTCTTCAGGAATCTGATCCAGCAAAAGAGCTAAACGCTCAATCCCCGCAGCCCAGCCAATTGCCGGAACAGAGGGGCCACCCATTTGCTCGACCAAACCTTCATAGCGACCACCAGCCAACACCGTACCTTGAGCCCCCAATTTGGTCGTAACAAACTCAAATGCTGTGTGGCTATAATAATCCAACCCGCGCACAATTCTGGGGTTTTCAACAAACTTGACACCAAAAGCGTCTAAATACCCACGCAGGTCATCCCAGAATTTACGTGACTCATCATTCAGATAATCAGCAAATTTTGGTGCGTCATTCAATAACGCTCGATCCTGTTCAGACTTGCTATCCAAAATACGAAGAGGATTAACCTCTAAACGTAATTTACTCTCGTCCGACAACTTATCGACATGTTGCTTAAAATACTCAACCAACGCGTCACGCCAAGCTTGACGTGACGCTATATCACCAAGTGTATTAAGCTCTAAAACAACATGTTCTTCTAACCCAAGTCCTTTAAGAACATCATAAGCCATGGTGATGATTTCTGCGTCACGCAAAGGACCATCTGCTCCCAATAATTCAGCTCCAATCTGATGGAACTGACGGTACCGCCCTTTCTGAGGGCGTTCGTAACGGAACATGGGACCGTGATAAAAAACTTTTTGAGGCAGCGTCTGAGTTAAACCATTTGAAACCAAAGCCCTGCAAATTGAAGCTGTATTTTCAGGGCGAAGCGTTAAACTTTCCCCACCGCGGTCTTCAAAGCTATACATTTCTTTCGACACAACATCAGAAGTCTCCCCCAATGTGCGTGAGAAAACCTTGGTATCTTCAAAAACTGGAGTGCTCCACTCTTCAAAGCCATACGTCTTAAAAACCTGACGCGCTGTTTCCACAACATGGTGATGACGACGCATCGTCTCACCAATCAAATCATGTGTGCCGCGTGGGGGTTGTAATCCAGCCATTAGTTATTCACCGGATCCATTTTCTTTGCTGTTGTGGCATCTTCTTTGCCGGCTTCAATTGCTGCAACTTTAGTCTCAACCAAATCAACAATATGTTCAATCATATCCTCTGCGGGCATCGTATGGTCCTGCTTACCAGCTGCATACACCATGTGTCGCCCTGACCCACCGCCTGTCACGCCGATATCTGTCATCAGCGCCTCGCCAGGGCCATTCACCACACATCCAATAATAGAAAGCGTCAAAGGTGTTTTAATATGCTGCAAACGGTCTTCTAAGGTCTGGACTGTTTCAACAACGTTAAAACCTTGGCGCGCGCAAGATGGGCAAGAAATAATCTTCACACCACGATGACGAAGCCCCAAAGATTTTAGAATATCCCATCCAACTAATACCTCTTCTTCTGGAGCAGCAGAAAGGGATACGCGCATTGTATCTCCCACTCCAGCCCATAAGAGGTTACCAAGCCCAATCGAAGATTTTACTGTACCAGCACGTTTAGAGCCCGCTTCGGTAATACCAATATGAAGGGGATGATCGCTACAATCGGCAAGTTGTTGATAGGCCGCTACGGCCATAAAAACGTCCGAAGCCTTTACGCTAATCTTGAATTCATGAAAATCATGATCTTCAAGAATTTTAGCATGCTCAAGAGCACTTTCAACCAGAGCCTCTGGGTTAGGCTCTCCGTACTTTTCAAGCAGATGCTTTTCCAAAGAACCCGCGTTCACACCAATACGAATAGAACAGCCATAATCTTTAGCGGCATTAACAACTTCACGTACCCGATCAGAACTACCAATATTGCCTGGGTTAATACGCAAACAGGCAGCCCCAGCCTTAGCAGCTTCAATTGCACGTTTATAATGAAAGTGAATATCGGCCACGATTGGCACATTCACCTCATGCACAATCTCTTTCAAAGCTTCCGTACTGGCTTCGTCAGGGCAAGACACACGAACGATATCAACCCCCGCCAACTCAGCACGACGAATTTGTTCGATCGTGGCCTGAGCATCTGATGTCAGCGTATTCGTCATCGTCTGAACAGAAATCGGCGCGTCACCACCGACGGCAACATTTCCTACATGAATCTTGCGTGATTTGCGTCGTTCAATATGCTGATAAGGACGATATCCGCTCATGGTTTACCTCTTTATACCCGGACATTTACCGGGCGTGTGTTCAGGGACTTTTTTAGACCCGTTTAATGTGTGGTTGTTGCTTGATCCAGCTGGCGTGCATTTAAATCATCAGCAGAAATATCCGATGATTTATGTTTTCGGACTGGTGGCTTTGGCTTAGGTCGTGGCGAAGGAGTATCTTTAGTTTGGGGTTGATCTTCGCTATTACCATTACCAACCGATGAATGATTAGTCGATTGATTATCTTCCGTTGGCAATAAATTCTGAGGAAGATTTTTATGCTCATCCGTCGGTAACGCACCTGTTCCAAAAGCACCTGACCGGATAGAATCCGCCGTTATTTCGACATTACGCCGCACTTCTCCTTGCCGTCCTAACGGTGCGCTTACCCCACCATTAGTCGATAAAACGACCCCGCCAGCATTACCAAACGACATTTTAAAAGGAGCTGCATCTTCTAAACCCTGCCAGCTTTCTCCCGCCCCCATAACGCGAGAGACAACCACATGCCCCGTCTTATCCTTAATCTGTATCCAAACAGAAGAAACTGTATGAACAGTCACTGAATTATTGGGAATATCTGGCTTATTCTCGGCAGGTTTGAGATCATCCTGATCCTTATGATCAGAAGGAGGCACCGGCACCGAAGGCTTTTCCGCTACCTCAGCGTCTTGCTGAGATTGCTGAAGGAGCTGATTATCGGTTATAGGAGCTGATGATTGAGGCGTTTCTGATGCCGAAAACGGACTTTCAAACGAATCATTTTTTTCTTCTGGCTTTGGCTCCAGTACTGTCTCTTTAGGAAGCGGCTCTGGAGCATGTCCTGGCATCACTGAAGCCACTTGAGGAGAGGTTGTTTCTGGTGTCGCGGCGCCTGAGGTCAACTCGGTAACCGCAGGTATATGACGCTCAGCCTGCACATCATGAAGAGAATAATGATACCAAAGAACGTAAGAACCAACGACAAAAGCCAATCCAACCCCGATTAAAAGACCAATCGGGAGACCTCTCTCTCCTTCAGGCTGGGGAAAAATTAACTCAGTCTTTCGACTGACAAAATTGCGTGCGCTTCTCCGGTATTGCTCCACAAGACTATCTGCATCTAACTGCATTGCCTCTGCATACGATCGCAAAAAACCTATCGCGTAAGCCGTCCCCGGAAGAGCTGCTGCATTATCGTCTTCAAGAGCGAGTAAAAGCTTAGGACGAATTCTCAACCACTGAGCTACATCATCAATTTGCCATTCCAATTCCTTGCGTCGAGCACGTAAAATCGCTCCGACACTTGGTCCTTCTGGACGCGTGGCAGCCGCCTTGCGAGAAGACAAACGTGGTGACATAGCAATAATTCCGTCAGCCCAAATCTTTTACACGATGGTCACGCTTGGCAATGACTTCTACCGCCTGCTGAACTAATGTTTCCATTATATCTGCAACAGGTCGAACTTCTTTTACCATTCCAACAGATTGCCCAGCCATAACAGATCCATTCTCAACATCTCCGTCGATAACGGCTCTGCGTAACGCCCCTGCCCAGAAATGTTCAATAGAAAGCTGAGCGTCTTCTTTGCTTAGCTCACCCTCTTGGTATTTCTGAACCATTTCAGCCTGCAATTTAAGGAAGCGACGGCTTCCCTCATTCGAGAGGCCCCTTACAGGAATAACCGGAAAGCGTTCATCCAACTGAACAGATGTTACAGCATCCCGTGCATTCGCGCGCAAAAATGCTTTTTTAAAATTCTCATGCGCGATGCTTTCTTGCGATGCCGCAAAAACAGTTCCTAACTGCGCTCCAACAGCCCCTTGCTCCAAATATGAAACAACAGCATCTCCTCGTCCTAGCCCCCCAGCAACAAAAACTGGAATACCTTTGACATGAGGTAGTATTTCTTGCGCCAGAACGGTCAAGGAAACGGGGCCAACATGCCCACCTGCTTCAGACCCTTCAATAACAAGGGCTTCTATCCCCATTTTTACCAAACGTTTGGCAAGCGCTAAAGCCGGGGCAAAACCAATAGCGCGAGCACCACCATCACGGACCTTTTTAATGATTGCACTCGTTGGAACACCGCCAGCCAAAACAATATGGCTTACATTATGTGCCAGACATACATCGACAAGTTGGTCCAACTTAGGATGCATTGTGATCAGATTGACACCAAATGGACGCTTTGTAAGCGCTTGTGTCGCAACAATCTCCTCTTCCAACCGCTCAGGCTCCATAGCGCCACATGCAATAACGCCAAAACCACCCGCATTGGAAATCGCAGAAACAAGGTTCCGCTCGCTCACCCACGACATGGCGCCACCAAGGATAGCAACTTCGCTTCCTAGAAACTCACAACCTGGTTTCCACAGCCTATCTAAAGTTTCACGCGCTTCTGTCATTGCGTTCACGTATTTATTCCCTCTTCCTGATCCAGTCCATAAGCCGTGTGCAATGCACGCATCGCAAGCTCTTTATAAGCAGAATCAATTAAGACAGAGATTTTTATTTCACTTGTCGAAATAACCTGCACGTTAATTCCACGCTCTGCTAAAGTACGAAACATCGTTGCAGCAAGCCCTGTGTTTGAACGCATTCCTATGCCAACAACACTAATTTTTACAACGTCATGTGATGTTTCCAGTTCACCATACTGGATATCTTCACGCGCTTTTTCCAAAACATCACGGGCGGCAGCCTCATCTGCTTTACTTACGGTGAAAGTCATTGTGTTGAACTGATCTGCCCCACGGCTCTGAACAATCATATCAACATTGATATTCGCTTCAGACAAAGGGCCGAAAATAGCAGCCGCAATACCGGGGCGATCGGGGATGTGTCTTACAGAAATCTTTGATTCATCTTGCGAACTTGCAATACCTGCAACCAGTTCCTTTTCCACAATCTCATCCTCATCAACAACGATCGACCCACTTTCATCATCCGTTTCAGCGAAAGATGAAAGGACACGAACCTTCACTTTTTCACGCATAGCTAATCCAACACTACGCGTTTGCAATACTTTAGCACCAACTGATGCAAGCTCTAACATTTCTTCATACGTAATACGATCGAGACGTTTGGCGCGCTTCACAATCCGTGGATCAGAAGTATAGATGCCATCAACATCCGTATAAATATCGCATTGATCTGCTTTAATCGAAGCAGCTACGGCCACAGCCGAGGTATCAGACCCACCTCGCCCTAGAGTTGCAATTCTATCATTAGGGCCCAGACCTTGGAAGCCCGCAACGACGGGAACAATTCCCTCATCCAGACATTTGAGCAACAGTGTGCCATCGACACCCTCGATCGAGGCTTTTCCATGAGCATCATCTGTTTTCAACGGAATTTGCCAGCCTTGAAAGGATCTGGAAGGAACACCTAAAGCCTGAAGAGCAATAGCCACCAAACCACTCGTGACCTGCTCACCAGAAGCGACAACGGCATCATATTCCTTAGGGTCTGCAAGCTTATCAAGCTCAGCGCAGTACTCTACCATCTGATTCGTAACACCAGACATAGCAGACACCACGACCACTATACGGCGTCCTTTATCGTGTTCTGCTTTTACACGCTGGGCAACAATCCGAATACGTTCAATATTTCCGACGGATGTACCGCCAAATTTCATTACTATTGTTTTCCGTTTCCCGTTCTTCGTTATATCAGAAGAAAGGTCACCCTGATCTGCTCTTAGATCATGGACGGGAGTATCGGACATGGACATCGTGGATAAAGCTCCAATACGTGTCTGGCGTTACATATTCAAGTCTGGCATCTCTATATTCAGATAAACGCTAACGTATATGATAGCATAACCAGACATATTGCCGGTTTCACATAGCCGTCTAAACGCGCTGCGTCCAGATGATGAACGGTAAGCGGATGTATAAAAGGACAATTCTCTATGAGCTTGGATGCCATTTCTGAAAAAAAAATGAACCGTCCCTCTGTTTCCGAAGCTGAAATTGCCCATTTCAGCGCGTTAGCAAAAGATTGGTGGGATCCTCACGGCCCGATGGCTCCCTTACATGCCATGAACCCTCTACGCACGGAGTGGATATATAGCCACACCTCGCATCTGCAAAAGAAAAATACAGCCACACCTCTTTCCCTGTTAGATATCGGGTGTGGCGCAGGGCTAGCAAGTGAGGCTTTTGCCAAGCTGGGTTTTAATACTTTAGGGATTGATGCAAGCTACGAAGGAATTCAGGCTGCTAAAGCCCATCAGGCATCTTTCCCTCTACCGCCGTCTTCTGCGCCTTTGTCTTATCGTCATGGCAGTGCGGAAGATCTTGTCGCTGAACGTAAAGAATTTGATATCGTCTCAGCGTTGGAAATTATTGAGCATGTAAACGACCCGCAAGAATTCCTAAACATGCTTTCCTCTTTAACGCGCCCGGGAGGGTATGTTGCTGTTTCCACCATGAGCAGGACACTCCGATCCTACGCTATGGCAAAATTAGGGGCAGAATATCTTTTAAGAATGTTACCTATCGGCACTCATGACTGGAAAAAGTTTATTAATCCCGATGAATTAGCAACGATGGCCCGAAAGGCTGGTCTTCGTGTTACCAATGTGTCCGGCATGACATATATCCCACCGAAATGGCGGATATCTAAAAACACAAGCATCAATTATATTGCGCTTTTCTCTAAATAAAAAAATGCCCTCGTTAAAAGAGGGCATTTTCCATTTAAACTTGCGTATTCATAAACGCAAACGTTGTTGGGCTTCCAACGGGTGTAAAGTGGTTTGTAAAGACCAACTGCCCTGTATTCTTATCTACCTTAAAGGATGTAACAGCATCAGAACGCTGGTTTGCACAGAACAAGAATGTCCCTGATGGATCAAACATCATGGCACGTCCGTAATCAGCATGCATCCATGTTTCGGCTTGCAGTGTCAAAGTACCGTCATCTGCAATAGCAAAAACAGCCAATGAATCACCTAAGCGGTTCGAAACATAAATATACTTGCCACTCTTGGAAATAAGAATTTCAGCAGCAAGAGTAGAACCACGGAAACTAGACGATACCGTGCTTACTTTCTGAATGTTATTAATTTCACCCGTTTCTGGATTGAAGGTAGAAACAACAATTTTTGAGTTTTGCTCACATAGATTATACATCATGCGACCAGAGTGGTTAAACTCAAAATGCCGTGGAGCACTTCCGGGTTCCATATCATAATACGGTTTCTTAGCAGGAATGAGTTTTCCTGTTGTGAGGTTCAAAGTCCAAACATAGACACGATCTAAACCAGCATCATCTGCAATAACAAACCGACCACTTGGATCAGAACGGATCATATGAGGATGTGAGCCTGAATGATCTGAAACAGCAAAATTACCTTGAGGATTATCAGCCGCTCTCTCAGGCTGACGTGGGCCTGTATTTTTGACAACATCCGTTGCTGGCCCCAAAGATCCGTCACTACGGATTGGTAAGACCGCAACAGAGCCACCCACATAATTAGCAACTAACACATAGCGACCAGAATGATGGATGCTTAAATGTGCCGGGACAGCACCGCCAGAACTAACGGTATTCAATTTACGCAAAGAGCCGTTCTTTGTATCAACAGCAAATGCTGTAACTGAACCATCGCCTTGTTTGGTATAATCGTCAATTTCGCTTAACGCATATAAAAATTTATCATCTTTCGATAAAACAATAAATGAAGGGCTGGCGATATCTGTATACGTCGTGATTTGCGTGAGTTCACCCGTTTCACGATTCATTTCAAAGACGTCAATCCCTTGACCATTCCCCGCTCCTCCTGGAGGTGCATGTTGGGTGTAACCGCCCACGAAACAAATCGTTTTTGAAACAGGCTTGGGAGGCGGAGGAGGTACAGGAAGTTTATCTGCTCCTGTTGCCGCATGAGAAACTCTATTCGCTCCAATAGAGGCAGTTCCAGCAAGCAGTCCCAAAGCAAAATTACGACGGGAAATGGATTTAAACATAATAAGTCCACATACCTTTCAGCACTTAACATATCTCGTACATAAACTATATTATAATTATACAGATAATGCCAAGCTTTATAGATTTAAGGAAAAATTATTACTTCTCATTCGAGGAATAGAGATACTACTCCTCGAATCTATTTTCCGTTATTTAGTTTTTTTAAACCTTAAGAATGGGAAAGACCTAGTAAAGAATCGAGCTTTCCACTTCGATCCAAAGAAATAAGATCATCACAACCACCTAACGCCTGCCCATCTACAAAGGTTTGTGGCACAGTCCGCTTGCCCGAACGCTCTATGGATTCTTCACGCTCTTTTGTTCCATGGGGAGCATTAATTTCCTGAAAATCAACCTTCTTTTCTTTCAACAAACTCACTGCACGAACACAAAATGGACACCCAGGCTGCGTAAAAATCTCAATTTTTGGCATATTTCCTATCCTTACTCATTGTTATAAAGATTATTCTCGCTATTTGTACGGGCTGCAACCAAAATATCCACCGATAAAGCCCCAGCTTCCAACAATTCTTTCACACAAACAGAAGCCGTCACACCCGTTGTCAAAACATCATCAACTAAAATAATAGATTTCCCTTTAAAATGATTTCTTCTTTTTTCCCTAACTTTTATAACATTCTTTATTTCTTCAGCCCTTTGCTCCCCGGAAAGAGACGCCAAAGCGCGCGTTTCCCTAATACGTTGCAACCCATCTGGAATTACCGGGATTGATGTTTTGCGACTCACATAGTGAGCCAGCAACGCAGCCTGATTAAACTTACGCTTCCTGAGCTTTCCTACATACATAGGAACAGGCACCAGAAGATCTGCTTTTTTTAAAATATTATTTCCAGCTTGAATCATACGTTGCCCGATGAAATCAGCATACTCCGTATGACCATAATACTTGAATAAAAATATTATTTTTCGTGACCAATCATTATAAACAAACGCGGCACGCGCAGAACGCCATAGTGGAGGTTTTGTTTGACAAGACACGCAGATCTTCTGCGCTCCTCCAAACGAAATATGTGAAAACGGAACACTACATCGTTCACAATATGGCTCTACAATCATTTGGAATTGAATGAAGCACTGAGCACACAGCCCCTCATTATCTTCAATATCTATCCCACACCCTTTACATACGGGGGGAAACAAAAAATTTAATATTTTTTGCTGTATTCGTTGAAAATAAATATTTTTTTTCTTCAAAATTATAAATCTGGTGACGAAATTACATCAAGGTCGATACGAGAAATATCAACCAATACTTTCCCTTTATGCTCAAAATTAACCGTTACACGATTTTCTACCACAGACTGCACTTGCCCCGCTCCCCATTCAGGACATTGCGGGTGTGAGACTATTTGACCAGGAACCAGGAATGAATAAAACGAGCGAATCATAAAAAACCTGCAAAGCCGAAAGCTATTGGAGCAATCTACTTCGCAGGTCTCTTTTTTTACAAACTTAAATTTGATTTACGTATTTTTTTAGGAACTCTTTAACAGCTCCCCCAAGATCAGGACGGTCGATTGAAAGCGCAATCTGTGCTTCTAAGAAACCAGCCTTGTCACCGCAATCAAAACGAGTTCCTTCATAACGCAAACCATGGAAAGGCACATGGCCAATCATTTTTGCCATAGCATCCGTTAATTGAACTTCCCCACCAGCGCCTTTTTCTAACTTGGAAAGGTGCTCCATAATTTCTGGCATCATAACATAACGCCCGATAATCGACAGATTGGAAGGCGCATCTTTAGGATCTGGCTTTTCAACCAAGCCTTTCACTTCAACAAGCTTCCCGTCATCACTGCCCGTATCAAGAATACCATATCGGTTGGTATGTTCATGCGGGACTTCCGTAACAGCAACAACGTTACCGCCTGTTTGGTTATATGCATCCACCAACTGGGCAACACAGCTTCGTCCACTCTTCACCACATCATCTGGCAGAAGAATAGCAAATGGATCATTCCCAATGAAAGAACGAGCGCACCAGATTGCATGGCCTAAGCCAAGAGGCTCTTGCTGACGAACAGCTACCAAAGAACCGGCACGCACACTGCTCTGCTGTATCGCTTCAAGAGCACTTTTTTTGCCACGCTCTTTTAGAGTAGCTTCTAACTCAAATGCGATATCAAAGTAATCAATGAGGCTATCTTTTCCACGGCCCGTTACAAGACAGAACTCTTCAATCCCTGCCTCCCGCGCCTCATCAATAGCATACTGAATCAGCGGTTTATCAACGACAGGAAGCATTTCCTTCGGCATAGCCTTAGTTGCAGGCAAAAAGCGTGTACCTAATCCTGCAACAGGAAGAACTGCTTTCTTTAAGGGTCTGATCACTGAAACAACCTCTTAACATCCATAAAAATAGGCATCGTCAGAATGTTTAAAACCATTCTTCCAATAAAAGGAACAAAGACATAGCCGCGTATTGGTTCCCTCGCAATAAATTGCATTATAACAATAATATGAAAAACCCCAGTCTATTTTGACTTAAAACAATATTTTATAATATTTCTCATGGGGATATAATTTTTTTTAAACCATTACTCCATCATCCAAGAGCAATGGTGCGGCCGAGAAGACTCGAACTTCCACAGGGTTTCCCCCACAAGCACCTCAAGCTTGCGCGTCTACCATTCCGCCACGGCCGCCCCGTGACAAACGGTCTTATATAATGCAAGACCGTCGGTGGAAGGCGATATACCTTATGCTAGAAACAAGAGCAATGACTAGAAACGATATTTCTGAAGAAATTTTATGGAAAAAAAGCCAAGGCCTCACAGCATATCCTGAGGCACTCCATTTCATGTCAGCCCATGCTCAAGAGATCATTCAGAAAAAAGCAGATCCTCTTGTTTGGCTGGTAGAACATGAACCTATTTTTACAGCAGGCACTTCAGCTAAAAAAGAAGACCTCTTTAACCCTCACCATTACCCAACTTATGAAGCGGGACGCGGCGGTCAATGGACTTATCACGGCCCAGGACAACGCTTAGCCTACGTAATGCTCGATCTCAACAAACAGAATGGTACCATTCCAGCGCGAGACCTGAGAGCTTACGTTCAAGGCCTTGAACAATGGATTATAACAACCCTCTCCTCTCTCGGAGTTAAAAGTTTTACCCGAGAAGGCCGTATAGGCGTATGGGCTACAGACCCTATAACAAATCAAGAAGCAAAAATTGCTGCTTTAGGTATTCGTGTTAGCCGCTGGATAAGCTGGCACGGGATCTCCATAAACCTGAACCCCACTTTGAATGACTTTAACGGCATCGTCCCATGTGGAATTACAGAATATGGCGTTACCAGCTTAGAACGCTTTGATCGCTCCATCAGTATGCAAACACTTGATGAAGCTCTGGCAAAGGCTTGGCCGCTTATTTTTGGTTCTATTCCGAAGGAAATTTAAACTCTGATTTGGGGATATCGCTCCCCTCTTCTTCATCCGACAACGTCACAGAAAAACGGTTCTTGCGCACATCCACACCCTGCAAACCAATTAAGTTAAGGTGTCCTGCCCGATCCGCAAATTGTAATGTTAACAAACCTTGTGAAGGATTATTCGCTTCTGCCACAGAAACCTGTAACGAATCCTGCCCTTTTCGCGCATCCGTTACCAAGATTTGCCCGCCAAACCGAATCGGGTAATGCACTAATAGCCCTAAAGGGTTTCTCTTTAAAGAAAGATGCGTAATGGATTGGTTGGCCATATCCTTAAAAACGAGCCGCCCATTCCCTGCAACCAGTTCCATTGGATGAGGCTCTATATAATCTAGCCGCAAATACCCAGGAACATATGAAAAACGCCCAGCGCTATGTCCAGCGTCTGGCCCTATCTGCACAAAAGATGCTCGCATTCCTTTGATGTTGTTCAAATATGCTTCAACTCTTTGAACCTCGGCCTGTTCGTTGGGAGGAAGGTTTTTATAACCACTGACCTCACACCCTGACAAAAGAACACAAAAAACGACAAGAGCGCGCTTCATACTTTTTCTTCTCCTTGCAGGACTAAAGACAAAGCATGCAGCCCTGTTTGAAATTCATCCGCTAACAGATTGTTCACCAAACGATGTCGAGCAATACGATTCAGACCATTAAACTTAGCACTGGTAATTGCTATATTAAAATGTGTCTCACCCGTTCTCCCCATATCTTTCACTCCTTGGTGATGGGCGTGTTTTGCACTCTCATCATGAATTTCCAGATGAATGGGAGTTAGTTCTTTTGTTAAAATCGCTTGTATCCGGTCACGTCGCGTTAAAGAATGTGGCATATTAAAACTTAAATCCTAATTAAACTTGCTTCTTGCATTACAAGGCATCTCCTGACCATATCAAACACCATGCAGCGCAAATCTACCAGACATAAGGCTTTCGCCCCTGACCCCGATGCTCCAGATCAAACATGTGATCACCCTGGTTGTGAAGAGCCAGCGGGGTATCGTGCGCCGAAAGGCCGGGAAGCTTTACGCTCTTATTTCTGGTTCTGCCTCGATCATGTTCGTGAATATAACGCCAAATGGGATTACTACCGCGGAATGACCCCCGGCCAGATAGAAGCTCATTTACGGGCAGATACCTCATGGCAAAGACCATCATGGAAGTTAGGAACAGGAACCGCTCGAAAAGCAGAGTTTAATGAAGATGACTTTTTGGATCCATTAGACATCCTCGGATCCCAAAAAAGAAGCCGCGCCAAAAGAGCACAGGAACGTCATCAAAAACAAACCAGCCTCCCTCCTGAAAAACTGCGCCATCCTCTTGCGACTCTAGATCTGAAATGGCCGATCTCTTTTGACGAAGTGAAAACAAAGTATCGCTCCCTCGCAAGAAAACATCATCCTGATGCCAATATCGGCGATAAACAAGCAGAAGAGCGTTTCAAAGCTATTGGTTCTGCCTATGCTGTGTTAAAAATGCACTTCACTCAACAAACAGAATTTGCTTCCTGATTCCCCTCTCTGGAATAAAGACTGAATAAGTCCTACATTAGATAAACGTTCTTGATACCAATGAAAGTTCGCTAGACCCATGAGTAATGATGAAACCACAGTAATTCCAACACATACTCTCGGTGCTCCAGACCTCATGGTTTCTTCCCGAGAAGTTTTTGGCATCCAGACAGAAATGCAAGTGCCAGCTTATTCTACCCGAACAGAGCATGTCCCCACTATCGATCCATCATACAAATTTGATGAAGATACAACTCGGGCTATCCTTGCTGGGTTTATCTATAATAGACGCGTCTTGATCCAAGGGTTTCACGGTACGGGTAAGTCTTCTCATATTGAACAAGTTGCTGCACGTCTGAATTGGCCCTGCGTGCGCATCAATCTTGATAGTCATATTTCCCGTATCGATCTGATTGGAAAAGACGCCATTGTTTTACGCGATGGTAAACAGGTTACTGAATTCCGTGAGGGCCTACTTCCATGGTGTTTACAACACCCTTGCGCCTTAATCTTTGATGAATACGACGCAGGCCGTCCAGATGTTATGTTTGTTATTCAACGTGTTCTGGAAGGTGAAGGGCATTTAACCTTACTTGACCAAAACCGCGTTATCCGCTCCAACCCCCACTTCCGTCTCTTTGCTACAGCCAATACTGTCGGCCTTGGCGATACAACGGGTCTCTACCACGGCACACAGCAGATTAACCAAGCCCAGATGGACCGCTGGAATATTGTTGCCTCCCTTAACTACCTTCCCGTGGAACAAGAAATAGCGATTGTCACTTCTAAGCTAAAGATTGCCCCTGAAGATACAGATGCCACCATAACCATCGGGCGTATGGTCGCATTAGCTAACCTTACGCGAGCAGGGTTCATGGCAGGTGATATTTCAACCGTTATGTCCCCACGGTCTGTGATCTCATGGGCAGAAAACTTCAAAATTTTTAATGATTTAGCTTTTTCATTCCGCCTAACGTTCCTCAACAAGTGTGACGAAGCTGAACGTGAAATCGTAGCGGAATATTATCAACGTTGCTTTAACGCCTCCCCCGTGGAGTAAAAAACGTGTCTGCGCCCAAAAACTCTCTCACAGATGAAGAACGGCAAGAAAGTTTTTGCCGTGCCGTGGTGGCTACCTTACGCGCCATAGGCGATGCTCCTGAACAAAACATTATTATCCCTGGAGGGGCGCCTGGCACCCATCGAAAACCGATAGCAGAAAGCGCAATCAAACTTCCTCACGTATCGCTTCTCATGCATGAATTTGAAATTCAGCGCGTTCGTGGGGAAGCTGATTCTGTTGCCTTAAAACTCCGCTATCATCAAGACGCGCTTACCCCTTCTTTTCCTGAAACAGAGGCTCAAGCCACATTCAATGCCCTCGAGCAAGTACGCTGTGAAGTCTATGGATCACGGTATATGGCCGGAGTACGGGCCAATTTAAATCGACGTCTTACGCAGCAAATGTCTGATATAGGCAGCAACCGTATGGTTGAGCAGCAAGACATGCCTATCTCTTTAGCTCTGAGCCTCTTAACACGAGAAGCTCTTTCTGGAGAGCCAATTCCTGCTCAAATAGGGCCTGCGTTAGATGTATGGAGGAATTCTCTCCCTCCAGCGGCAAAGTCTGCTTTTGCAGAGATGGTACAGTACCAATCAGACCAAATCGCATTTGCTCGCGCGGCTTCCCGACTTTTAGGGGCGTTAAAGTTAACAGACGCAATTGACGATTCTGAGCAAACGGCACCTTCTGATAATAATTCTGATGATAAACCTTCTTCTGATGATGCTGCCTCTGTACCAGAAGAAGACGAAAAAGCTCCCGAAGGAAATGACCCCGAGGACGAGAATGGAGATCAAACAGAATCTGGAGAAGGTGACATACAAGGAGAATCTGAGACATCATCCGATATTTTAGATTCTCCTGAAAATGGTACAGAAGAAGCCGCTGGCCCTTCAGATACAAGTCCCGATACTGCATCAGATCATCCTGATATAGCTTCAACATATAAAGCTTATACAACAGAGTTTGATGAAGAAATTAACGCTGAGAACCTGTGTGACCCAGAGGAACTCTCCCGTTTACGGCAACAGCTTGATATTCAACTAAGTCAGCTTCAAGGGCTTATTTCTCGGCTTGCCCATCGCCTTCAACGCCGTCTTTTAGCGCAGCAACAACGCAAATGGGAGTTCGAGCAAGAAGAAGGCATTATTGATGCTGGAAGGTTAGCTCGCGTTGTTACCAACCCGACTATGCCGCTTTCATACAAATATGAAACAGAAATGGAGTTTCGTGACACGGTCGTTACGCTTCTCATTGACAATTCTGGCTCTATGCGTGGACGACCTATTGCTACCGCAGCCATCTGTGGTGACATTCTAGCACGCACGTTAGAGCGATGCGGTGTTAAAGTTGAAGTTCTTGGTTTTACAACGCGCCAATGGAAAGGCGGGCAAAGTCGTGAAAAATGGATCCGAGATGGCCGCCCTCATTTTCCTGGTCGCCTTAACGACTTAAGACATATTATCTATAAAGATGCAGACACACCTTGGAGGCGCGCCCGCCGCAACTTAGGGTTAATGCTTCGAGATGGTCTTCTTAAAGAAAACATTGATGGTGAAGCGCTTCTTTGGGCATGGAAGAGAATTCGTCGACGTACAGAGAAACGTCACATTCTAATGGTCATCTCAGATGGTGCCCCTGTTGATGACAGCACTTTCTCCACAAATGCACATGACTATTTAGAAGGTCACCTTCGAAACGTCATTCATAAAATTGAAATGGACCGACACACAGAACTTCTTGCTATTGGCATTGGTCATGATGTTACCCGTTATTATCGTAATAGCGTAACAATCAGTTCTTCTGATGATTTGGGCGGAACAATGATTGCTCAGCTTTCAGAACTGTTCTCACCCACCAAACATAAAAAAGCATGATCAGGAGGGGGACTTAATGTCTTCCTCAAACTAATGCTGACAAAAGAGGATTATTTTCTGTTGAATGATTCCCTCCTGTAAAAAGGGATAATATTCCGTCAGAATCCCCACTCTCTCCATACAACGTTAAAATCGTATCATTTGATTTAACTTTCTCTGGATGGATCTGAAGTAATGCCAGATATTGCTGAGCATAACGTTGTATTTTCTCAGAATTGTTTAACTTCGATAAATCCAACTTTTGGCTCAAAAGCCGAACTTGTTCATTATATCCTAATGTCCCAAACTGGGTTGGATCGAACCCACTGACCCGTTCAACAACTTTCAAAAGTTTTGGGTCAGCCATAACATTTTCAAGCTTCATCCCAGGCTTCATGATCCGGGAGAAATAAAGAGCGTCTCCTAAACCCGACGTTTGATGCTGCACATTTTTTTCATATGCATTCATCCAATAATTATTCACAATTTTAGATATAAAATCTTTTGAAGAAAAAGGAGAAACAGACCAAGATGAAAAATCCTTAGCAAATAACTGCCAAGATGGATTACCGCTCCTTGCTGCCAAAGAATTACTTGAGGAAGGGTTTTGAGACATTAATTGCTTCAGAACAGCAGTCTCTCCCTGCACGGAAGACATCCCATAAGCCCCCAAAACAACACTCAGTGCTTTATAATTATGCAGCAGCTGCTCAGGTGTTAAAATCGATCCTGCGACATCTTTAAAAGACGAGACTATATTTTCAGACAGCGGACTCGTTTTCTGCCAATGCTGAACCGCTATAGATTCATTTTTAATGATGGATAAATATTGTGGGACAGCAGGCATGGCTGATGAAAAAAGAGACATGCAAATTCCTAACAAAAATTATTAGGGGAACATTTTCTCTCCAAAGTGCTAATATATTCTTAATCGATCACACCATATTCGCCCTCACGGGCCTTTCACAACACTGAGGATACATGATGTCTTTTAAAGCTTTTCTTTTCACCATGATGGCAAGCGCCAGCACGACATTGATGGCCTCAGCTCATGCAGACACCTTACCTTCTATCCCTGCGTCATGCTTTACCTATTCCTTTCATTCTCATCAAACCGGAGAAAATGAACTTAAAGCTTCCGGCATGCACGCCTCCCTTACAGGCACAGACATCACATTAGATGTTGGAAATATTTCCTTAAAGGATCCGCAAAAGTCAGTAAGCGAAAACCAGCTTGAGCATTTCAATGCAATCGCTGCCTATGCCGCGTTAAGCGCCTTCCGGGGAGGTATTACTCCAGCCTGCCAAGGTCTGGACGCCACAAATACACTCCATGATATCCAAAAAGGCACACCAGAAGCTTTATGGGCTAACATAAAGCTAGACCGCCCCAATCATACCATGACCCTTCAACGGGTTTCGATCAAAGCAACACAAACAAACCCGCTTTTAAGGCTTAAAATTAGTGGCTCGGGTATTCATGATAGCAAGCAACCCCTCATCCCCTCCTCTCTCACGACCGATCTCTCTGTAAGCCCAAAAGTGGGAAGCTTTCAAACGGTTACCATCAATTCTTTCCATTCAATTTCAGGCGAAAGTTCTATCGACGCCCAAGGAAAGGTTGATATGGGAAGCTCAGCCGCCACATCCAAAGCAGACCTGCATGTCAGTATTAACAATATCTCAGCTTTTGATGACAGACTTCACCAAATAGCCCCAACAAAAGTAATCGCGGCTATCGCTATTGCACGCATGATGGGCCACCATAGTGGTGAAACAACAAGCTGGGATATCGAGCTAGAGGGCGGCACAGTCTCCGTAAACGGAGTACCTATGCCTATCTCTCTGCCTCACTAAACCTTACGCGCTAGTTTACACAAAACATTCGTTACCTTCTTGGCAAAATTGATCCGGGTGGCATTCGTCATTTCCCGGATCAATGCCAATTTGTGATCTGGTCTAATTTTAACCCCAGAATCCTGCTTGCGCGTTGCCCAGTCCAAAAGCCCAGCGGGGTTTTTAAAACGATTTTTACGGAACTGAATAACCATCCCTTTAGGGCCAGCTTCCAGTCGTTCTACCCCTGCCTCACGGCACATCTTTTTGATCAAAACAACATCCAGAAGGTTAGCCACCTCGGGAGGAAGTGATCCAAACCGATCCACTAACTCCGCCCGCATCGCTTCCACTTCCTGCTCACCATTCAAAGAGGCAATCCGTCGATATAACCCTAACCGAACAGGAAGATCGGGCACATATTTCTCAGGAATGAGAACAGGAAGTCCCAGAATAATATGGGGTGTCCAATCCTTATCATCCTCTTCTTTGCGCCCACGCTCCTGTCTTAAACCTGCAACAGCGTCTTCCAGCATTTGCTGATACAGTTCAATACCGACTTCTTTGATATGCCCAGACTGTTCATCCCCAAGCAGATTCCCTGCCCCTCGCAAGTCCAAATCATGGGAAGCAAGTGTAAATCCTGCCCCTAATGAATCCAGTGTTTGCATCACTTCCAAACGCTTTTGAGAACTTGCTGATAAGGGCTTTGTTTGAGGCCATGTCAGGTAAGCATATCCTCGCTGCTTTCCACGGCCCACACGCCCACGAAGCTGATAAAGCTGTCCTAATCCAAACATATCAGCACGATGAATAATAATTGTATTAACGCTGGGCATATCCAGCCCACTCTCAACAATGTTTGTTGAAAGCAGAATATCGTATTTACCATCCGCGAACTCTGTCATGACGCGCTCAAGCTCTGTCGGCGTTAAACGACCATGCGCTTGGGCAATTTTAGCGTCAGGAACAATGTCTATTAAACGCTCTGACATCCGCTCCATATCAGCCAGACGCGCAACGACACAGAAAATTTGCCCTCCCCGGAAACGCTCTCTTTGAATCGCTTCACGGATCATCACACTATCAAACGGAGTTATAAATGTTCTTACCGCTAAACGATCGGTAGGCGGCGTGGCGATCAGGCTCATTTCCCGTACGCCGGATAATGAAAGCTGAAGCGTCCGCGGAAGCGGTGTGGCAGAAAGAGTAAGAACATGCACGTCCTCACGCAAAGATTTTAATTTTTCTTTATGTCCCACTCCAAAATGCTGCTCTTCATCAATAATCAGCAATCCAAGGCGGTTAAAAGAAACCGTCTTGGCTAAAAGTGCGTGTGTCCCAACAACAATATCCAGCTTACCTTCCGAAAGTTCTTCCCGCACTTTAGAGGCTTCTTTTGCGGTAACTAATCGAGAAAGCTGAGCAATTTTTACAGGCAACCCTTCAAACCGCGTAGAAAAACTCCGGTAATGCTGCCGAGCTAATAAGGTTGTAGGCACTACAACAGCTACCTGCATCCCCGACATAGCCGCAACAAACGCAGCCCTTAATGCAACCTCTGTCTTTCCAAAACCCACATCTCCACATACAAGCCTATCCATTGGACGGCCTGCGCTCATATCTTCTAAAACATCCGCAATTGCACGCGTTTGATCTTCCGTTTCAACAAAGGGAAAGCGTGCACAAAATTCATCCCAAGCCCCTTCTGCGGGAGCAAGCGTCGGTGCTTCTTTTAAAGCTCGAGCAGCAGCAGTCCGGATTAACTCTCCCGCCATAATCCGGATGCGGGACTTCATTTTAGCTTTTCGAGCCTGCCAAGCCGTTCCACCCAGCTTATCGAGCTGAACGCCTGTCTGCTCTGAACCAAAACGGCTCAAAAGATCTATATTTTCTACCGGTAATAAGAGCCTCTGAGCATCATCATACATGATCGACAGATAATCATGCGCCACTCGACCTTCCGTTATAGTTTCAAGCCCATTATATCGGCCAATCCCATACTCCTGATGAACAACCAGATCCCCTTCTGCGATCTCGCCAATTTGGGAAATGAATTGTTCACCGCGCTTTTTACGGCGCGGCGGCCGAGAAATACGCTCCCCTAAAAGATCTTGCTCTGAAACAAAGCTTAATCGATCCGTTATAAAGCCACGCTCTAAACCCAGAACCAAAAGCCCTACCGTTCCACGAGAAACACTCGCAGCTTTAGGCCAGCTATCATAACTCTCCGCAGCAACGCCGTGTTCTTTAAGTAAATGAGCTATTCTTTCCCGTGAACCACGGCTCCACGCGGTAACATACGTCCGCCGGCCAGATTTCGCCCACTCTTCAGCCTGTTTGCCAAAAGCTTCAAATATACCCTCGCGCGATCCATCTCGAGCACGAGCGAATAATTGGCCCGGCCGATTTCCAGCATCAATCCCATCACCAATATCTGGTTTTGCAAACGTGTTTAATACAACTGAAGGCACTTTCGCGAGCATGGAATCCCAGCCATGCTGATCCAGATACAAACGATGTGGTGGCAAAGCACGGTAAGGCATTTCTCCTTCACGTACAGGGACACGACGCGCTTCATAATGATCTTTAATCATTTCCAAGCGCGCTTTTAAAATATCAGGAGCGTGCTGATCAAAACTCATCGCAACGCCGGGCATATAATCCAGCAATGTTTCCATTTGCTCACCATCGCCATCATGAAACAATGGCAAATAGTGCTCTAAGCCCGGGTAACGACGCCCATGAGATACATTTTCATAAATCAAATCTTCTGTTGCTGCAGAACCAAATGTATCCCGCCAACCTGTTCTAAAGCGGCTGATACTGGCGGCGTTTAAGGAATATTCTGAAACAGGGCGCAAATCAAAACGCGCTAATTTTTCTGTCGACCTTTGGGTTCCAACATCAAATGAACGGATATTTTCAACTTCATCACCAAAGAGATCCAACCGAACAGGATCAGAGGCGCCAGATGGAAAAAGATCAAAAATACCACCGCGCGTTGCAAACTCTCCCGGCTCCATCACGGTGTCTGTTCGCGTATATCCATTATCAATCAACAATTCGATCAGCATGGACTGATCCAACGTCTCTCCACTCGCAACACTCAGGGATTGCCCTTTAAATGATGAGCGCGGTGGCACTCTTTGAATAAGACTATGAATGGTGGTTAAAACAATACGTCGTGCTTTTGTTGGCTCCAATAAACGACATAAGGTTCCAACACGTTCTGCAACCAAAGCAGGATTAGGCGAAACACGGTCATAAGGCAGGCAGTCCCAAGCCGGTAAGCGCAATACCTCTACTTCTGGCATTAAATAGGCTAACATATCTGCTAAAGCTGCAACGGCAGCATCATCTCGCGCAACATGCAATAAAGGGCCTTCATGCTCCGCCAGTCTTTGCCTTAAAAGGAAAGCAACACTTCCATCTGGAACACCCCATATTGTAGGGCCGAAAGATGTTGTGGTTACTTCACTCGTGACAGCTTCGCTTTGTGCCATTTCTATCTTACCCTATACCTACCACTTTAATGACCAGCTCACTTTTACCAACCGAAAGGAGCGATCCCACCTGTGTCCTCAGACCTATCTTCAGCAGATTTGCTCGCGCCCCTCTTTGCCCCGCTTACAACCCTACCGGGAATTGGTCCACGCCATGCGAGTCTGCTTGAAAAGATAGCTGGAGGCAATCGTGTCCTTGACCTGCTGCTGACCTTACCAGAACGTGTGATCGATCGTCGTATTATACGAACAGTTGCCCAAGGACACCATCTCCCACCTGGAGAGATTTTAACAGCTCGTGTGCGTGTCCTTTCCATGCGCAAACCAAACCGTCCCGGGCAACCTTCCATCATCCGAACGGAAGATGACACAGGAAAAATTGACCTCGTTTTCTTTCAACAAAAAAATATGCCCGCCCCGACGGTTGGTGCTGATTTTTTAATTTCAGGGAAAACAAGCACGTTTCAAGGCAGTCTAACCATGCCTCAGCCTGATCATGTGATGAGTTGGAGCAAACGAGAGAGTTTCCCAACCCTTGAGCCTGTATGGCCACTAACGGCTGGATTATTCCCCTATACCGTTCGTAAAGCCATGCGAGGCGCTTTATCTTTATTACCAACTCTCTCAGAGTGGCATGACCCAGCACTCATTAAAAAGCGCCATTGGCCAGCTTTTCACGAGGCCATTCGTTTCATTCAAAACCCTTCAGAAATTTCAGAACATAAAGAATGGACGTCCATCAAAGAACGTGCCTTATCCCGCCTTGCCGCAGATGAAATATTGGCAGATCAACTCTGCTTTGGGTTAGCACGCGCCAAAGCACGCAGCAGGCCCGGCCGTAGCATGAAAGGGGATGGCTCATTACGAAAAGAGCTTCAACAACGCTTCGGCCACTCCCCAACAGAATCTCAAAAAAGAGCTATATCTGAAATATCAAACGATTTAGCATCCTCAAGCCCAATGATGCGGCTTTTGCAAGGAGATGTTGGCGCAGGCAAAACCTTCGTTGCCATGAACGCCATGTTACAAGCGGTTGAAGCAGGCGCTCAAGCCGCTCTTATGGCGCCAACAGAAATACTTGCCCGGCAACATTTTGAAACTGTTTCACGCTTATGCCCCACCACGAGCATATACCTCAGCGGGAACATCAAAGGCGCAAAACGACGAGAAGCTCTCAAAGCAATCTCAACAGGTGACGCCAAAATTGTTATTGGAACACACGCTCTTTTCCAAGAAGGCGTTACTTTCTCTGACTTAGGCCTTGCTGTTATTGATGAACAACATCGCTTTGGCGTTAAGCAGAGAATGGAGCTTAGCGCGAAAGGCGTTTCAACAGATATTCTTGTTATGACCGCCACCCCCATTCCACGCACGTTACAGCTGATGGAATGGGGAGAGATGAGCGTAAGCCGCCTTGATACAAAGCCTAAAGGCCGTCTCCCTATTCAGACCACACTCCATAATATGGAATCTCTTCCCAATATCTTTGAGGCACTCAAGCGTGCTCTTGCCAATAACGTTCAGATCTTCTGGGTATGCCCTCTGATCGAAAACAGTGAAACTCAATCTGCCGCTGCTGCGGAAGAAAGATGGGCCACGTTAAGCGAACGCTTCCCCGGAGTGGTGGGCCTTGCGCATGGCAAGCAGGACATTTCTATACGACAAACCGCCCTTGATGATTTTCGGGATGGAAAAACACGTATTCTTGTCGCCACAACCGTCATTGAAGTGGGAGTGGATATTCCTAACGCTTCCATCATGGTAATCGAACAAGCTGAACGATTTGGTCTTGCCCAACTCCATCAGCTACGCGGACGCGTGGGCAGAGGAAGCCAAAAATCATTTTGCCTGCTCATTCATGATAATGCAGCCACATTTACAGCGATTAAGCGCTTAACATTGTTAAGAAATACGAATGATGGATTTTTAATCGCTGACGAAGATTATAAAATTCGAGGCGGAGGGGATCTCGCTGGCAACCGGCAATCTGGTTTACCCGGCTTTAAAGTTGCTCACGGAAACCGCCTTTCCATTCTTACCCCTGCCATGCAGCAAGACAGTGAACGTGAACTTCAGCGTAACCCTTTTCTCAAAAAAGACGAAGGTCGCGGCCCTGCATTAAAAAAGCTTTTGACACTTTTTGATCGAGACGATCCAGATCGACTGCTTATTTCTGGATAGAACTTAACGCCCGGCCTGAATACGCCGGGCGTTAAACCTTTAGAACTTTACAGAGAACTTTAAAGAGCCATAGTTAAACAACCCAGCCTTTTGGCCTCTAAACTCTGTCGATTGCCAATTTTGGCTATATGACAAACGCATGCCATGCCACATCACAGCAACACCAGCATGAATTTCGCCCACATCCCATTTTTTTTCGGTATGAGGTGAATTGCCTCTTACAGTACTACCTTGAAGCGTAGCGTCATAGCCTACAGCTTGCCCATCCACGCCACCATAGAAGTACCAAGCAACGGGGCGCGTCGCTTTATACGCATCGGTTCCATCCAGTCCTGGCCCAATGGTCGCATTTCCAAAGTCACTATCTAAACCCTGACCAATCCGAAAGTTTGAAGCAACACTTGCATACGTTCTGTAATCACCCGCAGAACCTGATACTGCTGGAAGCACATCCATTTCAATCCCATAGACTTTTGCAACAGGCAAACGCCAAATACGCCCGGCTTGCAGCTGAAAAATAGGCTGATTTGCAAGCTGATGTTGCCATCCTTTGTTCGGGGTATCGCTGATTGCCTTATGGAAACCGTTTTGTAGCTGACGCCCTAACGCTGCGGGACCCAATACACCCGCCTGAAAACCCATCACGGTTCGGGACAAATCTGTATCATTAATTAGATTAACAGTTCCCAACATAACGCCAGCATATGGACGATCCCCCAATGGTGGCCGCTCTACCTGCGTAGCACGCGGTGTAAAAATAAGCTGTTGCAAACCAAGACTGATTCGCTGAACACCATCGCCCATTAAAAAATGATTCAAATGAGCGATTGGTCTTGGCAAATTATCCGTGCCAGAGGTCCAATTAAAACGTAACCCAGAGGTATAATACTGATCGGACGTTCCTTTAAACGTCGAAACAGCGTCATTCTCCCCTTGTAAAGTCCACGTTCCGTAATGATCTTGTTGAGGAGTCGCCCTTGCTGAAGTGCTCAGCACAATTAAAGACAAAGCGCCAAAAGAAAGAGATAACCGCTTCTGCAACAATACACACCTCAGTTTCTGGGAGAGCCCAGTCAAATGCTCAATTTTTATCAACTACGAGGTTTCTACTTTTAAGCCCAAACACCTCAAGTGCAAGTGATCTATATTAAATTATCATCATTTAATCATTTTTTTTATTTTAACTGTGGCAGAAAAAGAAAAAAGCGTGTTAGGCTTTATTTTGAGGAAGACATCCTATGTTAACCTCGTTTTTTTGAATTAAGTTACAATGGGTATTCCCCCCATTGGAGACCCCAGTTTTCGGGATTTAGACCGTTGAGAAACAACAGAACCGACCGCAGCAACTTTAACTCATCCCGCCGCGGCGGATTTGATGGGGACTTTATGTCCCAGCCGTCCTATGGCGATCGTGGTGGATTTGGTGGTGGCTATAATAGCGCACCTCGTCGCACCGGCGGTGGCGGAAGCTTTGCAACTGCTTCAGGACCAGAAATCAGTTCCCGCGTAAAATGGTTCAATACAGAGAAAGGCTTCGGCTTTATTGAACTTTCGGATGGCTCTGGTGACGTATTCCTACATGCTAATGCCCTTAGCAATGCAGGCTATAATGGCGTAAACCCTGGTGCAACCGTGGTTGTTCGTATTGGACAAGGTCCAAAAGGCCGTCAAGTTGCAGAAGTTGTGTCCGTTGACGAAAGCACAGCAGAAGCTCCTCGCCCAAGAGCACAGTTTGCTCCTCAGCCTAAATTTGGCGGAGCAGCACGCCCAGGACGCCCAGCACCTGATATGTCTACAGCGGAAGACATCCGCGGCATCGTAAAATGGTATAATGCGACCAAAGGCTTTGGTTTCATCACACCAGAAGATGGCGGAAAAGATATCTTCGTTCATGCATCTGCTTTAGAGCGCTCTCACCTTCAAACACTTGATGAAGGTCAGAATATCCATGTGAAAGTTGTTCAAGGACAAAAAGGTCCTGAAGCAGCTGAAATCAGCGCATAAGACAAGAGTTCCAATACTCTTGTTCATATTAAAAAACCGCTACATTAATGTGTAGCGGTTTTTTTTAATATTCTTTACCTTTACTCCGAAGTAAACGAGCTTTATCTCGTTGCCAATCTCGCTCAGCTATAGCGTGACGCTTGTCTTCTTTTTTACGCCCTTGGCCTACGCCAAGCGTAACTTTCGCCACACCTCGACTGTTAAAATGTATATCCAGCGGAACAAGAGAAACACCTGCACGAGCAACGGCACCTAACAGATGATTAACTTGTTTTTTATGAAGCAAAAGCTTTCGTGGAGCGCGTGTATCAAAGCGTGATAAAACGCCGCCTTGATACTCTGGAATATAAGAGTTGTATAAAAAAATCTCTCCGTCACGCTCACCTGCATAGGCTTCTGCAATAGTTGCACGGCCAAGACGCAAGCTTTTTACTTCCGGCCCCTTCAAAACTATTCCAGCTTCTATTGTTTCTATTATCGTATAATTAAATCGACCTTTTCGATTTTGAGCAGCGATCCCATGAGAAATCATTCCGCTTTTTTGTTTCTTTGCAGCCATTGAAAAAATTTAACCCAATAAACCAAGAGAACGCAGTGCAGCATCAATCGCTGTCCGCGTTGCTTCTTGTGGTTCCACCAAAGGAAGTCTTAACGTTGGAGAACAAAAACCTAACCGAGACATCGCATATTTCACGGGACCAGGATTAGCTTCCATAAACATAGCATCATGTAGTGGAGATAGTTTATCCTGCAATGCAATCGCATCAGAAATACGGCCTTCTTGCCATGCTTTATGCATATCAGAGGATAATTTAGGCACGACGTTTGATGTTACACCAATACATCCATGTCCACCCGCAGCCAAGAAAGACAGAACTGTATTATCGTCTCCAGAAAGCTGCGTAAACTCTTTATTAACATGCCGTCTCACAGCAATAGGACGAGCCATATTGGCGGTTGCATCCTTGGTACCAACGATATTCGGATGCTTGGCTAAACGCCCCATTGTTTCAGGTGTGATATCAACGATAGAACGGCCAGGAATGCAATATAAATAAAGAGGCAATGGTGTAGCATCTGCCACCGTCATAAAGTGGCGATACAAACCTTCTTGTGTTGGCTTATTGTAATATGGAACGACAACCAGAACACTATCTGCACCGACTGCATGTGCGTGCTTTGCCATACCCACGGCCTCAGATGTGCTGTTGGAGCCGGCTCCTGCCATAACCAAAGCACGGCCATTTGCTGTTTTTACACAATGCTCCACAATCTGATTATGTTCCGTGTGAGAGAGCGTTGGGCTTTCACCAGTTGTTCCAGCAGGAATAAGACCCGTCGTTCCATTTTCAATCTGATGTTCAATGAGCCGTGTTGCAGCATCAAAATCAACACGACCATCTTCATGCATCGGTGTAATTAAAGCTGTTAACGACCCCTGATATGTACCCTGCTGTGCCATTACCTTACTCACCTTTGTTTTCGAGGAGTAATAATACTCCACCTTTTTTCTGTACAAACATCAAACGCGTATAGGGCTGCGCGGATATGCCCCCAAAACCTTTAGGTCATCACTCACATGCTTCAATTCATCCAAAGCAGAAGATAACGCCGATTGCTCTGGATGTCCTTCGACATCCATCAAAAACTGCGTTGCTGCAAAAGAACCATTTAACATATAACTCTCAAGCCGAGTCATATTTATGTCATGCTTTGAAAACACTCCCAAGGCCGCATACAGTGCACCGGGGTGATTATCAACACGCATGAGTAATGTTGTCAGTATATCTTCCCGGGTGGGATCTGGATAACTGGTTTTCTTCGCAACAACATAAAAGCGTGTCGTATTATGTGCTGCATCTTCAACATTCTGTCTTAATGTCACCAGCCCATTTAACTCACCAGCAAGGGATGATGCAACCGCAGCGCTTTCTTTCCTGTTCCACGAAGCCACCATTTCAGCAGCGCCAGCAGTATCAAACTCTGGAACAGGTTCTAAATCCAGCTCTTTAATTAAGTTGCGAATTTGCCCCATTGCCACCGGATGGGTGTGAACTTTTTTTATATCAGATTCTTTCGCGCCTTTTATCCCCAGCAAACAATGCTCAACCCGTAAAAAATGCTCTCCAATAATATGTAAATTCGCATTGGGTAACAAAGCATGTATTTCTGGAACGCGACCTGCAAGGGAGTTTTCACACGCAAGCAACCCCTCGTCAGCCTCGCCATCATGCACAGCTTCAATCGCAGCAGCAAAACTGGAACACGGCAATGTAGACCATCCGGGGCGTATCTGCCGACACGCCAGATCTGAATACGCACCAGGACGCCCCTGAAAAGCAATTACCGGCATTCTATCATTCCTCTTACGCGCTCAAGGTCTTCAGGAGTATCTACCCCTAATGGAGCATGCTCTATTTGTGCACAACCAATACTCATGCCCGCTTCAAGCGCCCTCAATTGCTCTAAACTCTCACGTTTTTCTAGACCAGATGGTGGCAAAGAAATAAATTTCTTCAATGCAGCCCGGCGCCAAGCATATACGCCGACATGATGCCAATGCGTCCCTTCTCCCCACGGAATCAAAGAGCGTGAAAAATAGAGCGCTCTCGTAACGGATTTTTCTCCGAAGTCACACGCAACTTTTACAACCTGAGGTGCAGATTTTTCATGTTCATCTTTAATCGGCGCCACCAACGTTCCAATATCAACGTTTTGGTCCTCTAGAGGCTTTAAAGCAGAACGCAAATCATCCGGTTTTATTAATGGTAAATCACCTTGGAGATTAATCACAACGTCATATTTCTCCAATGGATCAAACTTTTGAAGTGCATCATACACACGGTCAGAGCCACTGGGTAAAGACGACTCGGTTAAAACTCCCAAGACCCCATCCATCCCCTCGATGGCATCTAAAATCTCTTGGTCTCCAGCCGCAACCACCACTTTGCCAATGTTAGCCTGTTGCGCACGTTTTACAACATGGGCAATCATGGGCAGACTACCAATATGAGCAAGGGGTTTGCGTGGGAGTCTCGTGGAAGCTAAGCGGGAAGGAATGATTATAATCGGTTGCATGGCTTCTCTGATGCCGCTCACCCAGCGCAGCGTCAACTCATACATTGATCATTGGTGTCTGACAGCATTAAAAAAGGTAAAAAGCATATGAACAAATCAGTTCTCGAAAAAGCAATTACTATTGCTGAGGCGTGCGCAGATGCCGCTCACCGAACCGTTGCTCCTTATTTCCGCACCCCCCTACAAGCAGATGCCAAAATGGACGACAGCCCAGTCACAATTGCAGATCGTGCTGCTGAAAAAGCAATGCGTACCATTATTGAAAACGCATTCCCTGAGCATGCTATTCTGGGTGAAGAAGGTGGCAGGTCTGGATCAGAAAGCGAGTGGCAATGGGTGCTTGACCCTATTGATGGAACACGCGCTTTTCTAACCGGGCGCCTTTCATTTGGTTCACTTATATCCCTTTTCCACCAAGGAAAACCCGTTCTGGGAATTATTGATCAGCCCGTTACCAATGAGCGGTGGATTGGTGTCAAAGATGAACCCACTCGCTTTATTTCAGACGTCCTTCCTGGGCATATTGGTACCCGCACCAGCCTCGACCTAAGCTATGCTGAATTATCCTGCACATCTCCTGATATTATGTCCCCCGAAGAGCTACTCCGATTTAACAACCTCAAAAAAGTAGTCCGTCGTACCTCTTGGGGTGGTGATTGTTATGCTTATGGTCTACTCGCACTGGGTCAAATCGATATCATCGCCGAAAGCTCGATGAAACCATGGGATTGGGCAGCTCTCGTTCCAATCATTGAAGGCGCAGGAGGCCGTATGACAAATTGGCAAGGCGAGCCACTTGATTTAAATAATAATGACGGCACCGTACTCGCTGTAGGCAACCCTCAATTGATGCCAGAAATTATTAAGCATCTTTCTGCGAGATAAACGATAGGCTAAGTCTTTTCTTAGGCACCTTTCAAGCCAATATGACTAACACCACCATAGAAGACCGGAGCCATCCGGTTCAAAACCGGGATGGAAATATGCAAGCGAATCTCTCACTTCCCAAAAACAAAATTCGTATCCTCCTCCTTGAAGGCATCCACGACAGTGCCATTGAGTATCTTGATACTCAGGGCTATGCTGAAGTTACACGTCTTAAAGGAGCCCTTGAAGGAGACGCTCTTAAAGAAGCTCTTCAAGGTGTCCACATGGTTGGGATCCGCAGTCGGACTCAACTCACCCAAGATGTCCTTGAATCTGCTGATCGTTTAATGGCAGTTGGTTGTTTCTGTATTGGAACCAATCAAGTTGACCTTGAAACAGCGCGTATGGAAGGCATCCCTGTTTTTAATGCCCCATACAGCAATACACGCTCTGTGGCGGAACTGGTCATGGGTGAAATTGTTATGCTGCTGCGGCGCATTCCATCCCGCTCGGAAGCATGCCATCAAGGCGGATGGGAAAAATCTGCCGTTAATTCATGGGAAGTGCGTGGAAAAACACTGGGTATTGTTGGCTACGGTTCAATTGGGTCACAACTCTCTGTCTTAGCTGAAGCTTTCGGAATGCGTGTTCTATATTATGACACCATGCCCAGATTGCCGCATGGAAATGCTATTGGCGTTGCGACCCTTCAGGAGCTACTTGAACAATCAGACGTCGTAACCCTCCACGTTCCCCAGACGCCTGAGACGAATAATCTTATTGGAGAAAAAGAGATTAGGGCCATGAAGCCCAACTCTATTCTCATTAACAACGCACGTGGCAATGTTGTTGATCTGGATGCTCTGGCAGCAGCAATTAAAGATGGACACATCATGGGAGCTGGGATTGACGTTTTCCCTGTTGAACCCAAAAGCGGCAATGAACGTTTCTCTTCCCCTTTACAAGGTCTGGACAACGTTCTTTTGACACCTCACATTGGTGGTTCCACCGTTGAAGCACAAGAGCGTATCGGTGTTGAAGTTGCTCGCAAACTTGTAGACTACTCCGATGTTGGCTCAACCATTGGTGCGGTGAACTTCCCAAGTGTACAACTTCCCGAACGCCCACGTGGCACACGCTTTATGCATGTTCACGCTAATCGTCCGGGAATTATGCAGCAAATTAACGAAATTTTTGCTTCTAAAAACTGCAATATTACCGCCCAGTACCTCCAAACGGATGGAGAGCTTGGCTATGTTGTCGTTGAAGCTGAATCGGCCAACACGGAAGTTGATCAACAATTATTAGACCAACTGCGTTCTTTGGACGGCACGCTTCGCGCACGCCTTCTCTACCAGCGTTAACTCGTTCGTAACTCATTACTTGTAAGGGATGCTGCATGGCATCCCTTAACACCCACCAACCCATTATATCCAGAATTCAGAGCTTTACGTTCTGTGGTATTATTGCTGTTCCCGTCACCGTAGAAGTCCAAATTGCGACGGGTCTTCCCGCTTTCCAAATTGTTGGTCTTGCAGATAAATCTGTTGGTGAATCACGAGAGCGCGTTCGGGCTGCTCTGCTTTCCATGGGATTATCTCTTCCGCCAAAGCGTATTCTTATCAATCTGGTACCAGCCGATTTACCTAAAGAAGGTGCTCATTTTGATTTACCGATCGCCATAGCCCTTCTTGTCGCGATGGGAATTATTCCATTTGAAACTGTTTCACCCTATGCAGCTATTGGAGAATTATCGCTTGATGGAAATATTAATGCCACTCGAGGCGTTCTTTCGGCCTCTTTAACTGCTTTTGAAAATGAGCTTGGTCTTATTTGTCCTTCCTCACAAGGGAGTGAAGCCCGGTGGGGCAACCCGAACTATGATGTTTTAGCGCCTCAATCGCTCAATATTCTTTTGGCGCATTTTCGAGGCGAACAAGTGCTGCGCTCTGAATACACAGCACCTATTCTCTCATCAGATTATGGTCCTGATTTATCCGAAATTAAAGGAATGGCATTAGGCCGTCGTGCACTTGAAATTGCCGCAGCAGGTGGCCATTCCCTTTTGATGAATGGTCCCCCAGGGGCTGGAAAATCTATGTTAGCCAGCCGTCTCCCAAGTATCTTACCTGACCTTAACTCTCACGAAATTTTAGAAACCAGCCGCATTCATAGCCTGTCCAGCATACTCAAAAATGGACATCTCATTACAAGGCCTCCTTATCGCGCTCCACACCATAGCGCGAGTTTAGCGGCACTCGTCGGTGGAGGAGCAAAAGCAAAACCTGGTGAAGTAAGCCTCGCTAATCATGGTGTCTTGTTCTTAGATGAACTTCCTGAGTTTTCACGCTCCAGCTTAGAAGCATTACGACAACCGATCGAAACCGGTACAATTTCACTCGCTCGAGCCGCACACCATACGACCTACCCTGCACGCTTTCAGCTTATTGCTGCCATGAATCCCTGCCGATGTGGGTATTTAGGTGACGCAGAAAAACTCTGCCGAAAAGCACCTCGATGCGGAGAGGATTATACAGCTAAAATATCTGGCCCTATGATAGATCGAATTGATCTTCACGTTTCAATAAAAGCGCTGTCTGCTCACGAAATGAGCTATGCGCCTCGAGGAGAAGATAGCGCGACAGTGCGTGCTCGAGTTGAAACCGCGCGAACTCTCGCACTCAATCGGCAAAATTGTTGTAATGCTCAAGCCTCTCCTGATGTTTTTGAAGTGGATGATGATGCACGTTCTCTTACAATTAAAGCCGCTGAAAAAATTCGCCTATCCAATCGGGGGATGACCCGACTAATGCGGGTCTCACGTACTATTGCAGACCTCGATGGAGCACAAAATATTCAGCGCCACCATGTTGCGGAGGCTATCAGCTTTCGCCACCGATCCAGCATTTCATAGCTTCGTCTCGTTCAAGCAATCAAATCCCCTTGCAAGGTCGGCCTTCAAATCATCAACTTTTTCTAGGCCAATATGAAGACGAAACGTTGCCTGAATAGGCCCTTCATCGGTTACGCGCCGAATATGCCCTGTTGTCGGCAATACAAGGCTTTCATATCCTCCCCATGAGGCACCAATACCAAACATGGTTAAATGATTGATCATTTTCTCCGCTGATGAGACACTAATCTCTGGCTTCAGCTCAACGCCAAACAATCCACAAGAGCCACTAAAATCTCGCTTCCAAAATTCATGCCCCGGACAATCGCTAAATGCAGGATGTAATACTCGTGATACTTCAGGTCTCGTTTTGAGCCATCGAGCAATTTCCAAAGCTGATTTAGATTGGTGGTTAAGACGCACTCCCATGGTTCGTAAACCGCGTAAAGTTAACCAGCAGTCATCTGGCCCAGCGCATTGCCCTAGTTGAATTGAAGCATCACGCAACGTTTTCCATAGCTTTTCATCATTCACTGTTATCGAACCAATGATAACGTCAGAATGCCCACCCGGATATTTGGTCAAAGCCTGAATAGAGACATCCACCCCTTTAGAAAAAGGCTGAAAAACCCCAATCCCCCACGTATTATCTAAAACTAGTAATGCATCATTTTGATGAGCCACCTCGACTAACATCGGCACATCCTGCACCTCAAAAGTGTGGCTACCAGGGCTCTCCGCGAAAACGACACGTGTCTCCGGACGCATCAATTCTTTTATTTCTTCCCGTGAGGCCATAGGAGGATAATATGTTGTCGTAATCCCCATACGACGCAACATGGTATCTGCGAAACGACGCGTAGGGCTATAAACTGAATCAGGCAACAGCAAATGATCTCCACTGCTCAGAAAAGCGAGCAAAGGAACTGTACATGCACTTAATCCCGAATTAACAACCTGTGTATGTGTGCCACCTTCAATAATCGATAATAATTTTTCTAACTCGTGCTGGATAGGTGTTCCCATCGCACCGTAAACCGCGACATGATTATGGCTTCTTCCATCTGTACGGTTCATCTCTTCAAGAGAGGGAAATAAAACAGTCGAGCCCCGAGTAACCGGCAAATTCACCAATGTTCCTTTTGCTTCAACATTGGCACGCCCGCCCTGAACAAGAGCAGTTGCAAGGCGATCCCAACCGTTCTCTCTTGATACGTTTAAATTATCAGCGCTCATTTTTATTTCCCCACAGCAATAGGAAGGTCTGGATTGCCTCCCCACTCTGACCATGAACCGTCATACAACATACCGTCACCAAAACCGGTAATCGCCAAAGCAACGAGAACCGTTGCTGCCGTCAACCCAGAACCACAGCTGGCAATAACATGGCGCTCTACGATAATTGATTCCAATAAATCCTGTAATTTCCGCCTCGGGTGGAAAAAGCCATTTTCATCAATCAATTGTATCCAAGGCATATTCACAGAATTTGGGATATGCCCCGACCGAACGCCCGCTCTAGGCTCAGACACTTTTCCTTGAAAACGCTCTGCGCTCCGAGCATCTATAATGACATAATCTGCTGTGTTATTTGAGGCTTTCTCAACATCCCCAGTACCTGCCAACCAACGATAAACAGGTCTTGGTCGATATGTTTCAAAATGCTCCGCAACAGGAGGATCACTTGCAATCGGGCCGCCAGCTTCTTTCCAAGCTTTCATCCCCCCATCAAGAATTTTTACTTTCTCGTGGCCAAATAGTTTTGCTAGCCACCATGCACGACACGCACCAACGCTTCCAATCGCATCATAAAATACAATGGGTGTTTTTTCTGTAACGCCCAACAGCCCTATCAAACGCGCAAAACGTGCCACACTTGGTACCGTATGCGGAAGCAGGCTTTCCTGATCCGAGAAGATATCAATATCAAAGCGCCGAGCACCTGGAAGATGTTCCTGCAAAAAAACATTTTCCACGTCTTCTTTTTGACCGGGCAAAACAACACTCGCATCCAAAGGAATGAAAGGTGTATCGACATTCAAAAGTGTCTGTGCATTAATAAGTGGTGAGTTATTCATTAAACACCATCTGTAAGAGGGTTATGTCGATCCAAATATGGTTATCTTCACCATATAGATATACTGGTCAATTCCTTAATCTTTTCAATTAAAAGAATTAAATTGCATGACAACAGAACGCATTATTCTTGGTTTTGTGCTCATTGGAATTGCTTACGGCTGTGGTATTATTCTGTGGCCCTTCTTATCCGCCATTTTGTGGGCCTCTATTCTCGTCTTTACAAGTTGGCCCATTTATCATCGTCTACGCTTATATGTTCGTCCTACAATCGCAGCCATTGGAATGATGTGCCTCAGTGCAATCACAATTATAATTCCTTTCTCCGTTCTTACAACAGCCGGCATTAATGATATTCCCGATATCATCACCACAATCAATAATTTCCTTATAAAAGCAGACGCAGCTTCTCCGCCTCCTGCCTGGCTAACTCATCTCCCTTTCATTGGTTCTTATATTGTTAAAGAGTGGGGTCTTATCACCCATGATATGGGTACAGCCACAGGGATGATACGTCCTTATTTTGGGCAAATCGCTCAAATAACATTAACCATACTTCTAAAATTAGCAGGCGGCTTATTTGATTTTATAATGGCCCTCTTTATTGCTTTTTTCCTGTGGCTAAAAGGAGATACTTTAGGGCAGACACTGACCACCATTGTCACACGCATTGCAGGGCCTACAGCCGCCCCACGCCTCATTAATGTTATTGGAAGAACGGTTAGGGGTACCGTCTATGGTGTGCTAGGAACGGCCATTATCCAAGGTATCCTGACAGGAATAGGCTTAGTCATTACAGGCGTTCCAGCACCCGTTTTACTTGCGGGAATTGCTGCTTTTGTTGCCGTTTTTCCTATAGGAGCTCCACTCGTATGGGTGCCCGCAGCTCTTTGGTTGGGCATGACACACCATGTGGGATATGGCCTTTTTCTCGCTATTTATGGAATAACTATTATTTCAGGTGCCGATCACCTCATCCGGCCGGCATTTATCTCCCGCGGGGCTCAACTTCCTTATCTCCTCACCGTTATTGGTGTCCTTGGAGGTGTCCTTGCGTTTGGAGGGCTTGGTATCTTTTTAGGGCCAGTTCTTCTAGCAGTTGGATACACACTCACTAGTGAGTTTTCTCATAGCCCACATCCTTCTAAAAGACTTTCTGATTACACCCCGGATGAACACTAATGGATCTTCTGACATCTATCGCTATTAACCGACCTTTTCGAATAATCAGCTGGAATCTTCTTCGATGGGACGGTGCTTCTTTAGAAGATATTTTAACCGTTATCCGGACAGAAAACCCTGATATTATTTTAATGCAGGAAGCGCTTGATCTAGTCGATAATCTTCCATCTCGCCTTGGTGGATATTATAATCGCATCCCTCTGCCCGGCCGACCACATGGAACCGCTTGCTGGAGCCGTTTCCCCTTTGCAAAACCGCCAGTTTTATGCCATCTACCCCGTGGTATTATTGTTAAACGTACAGCTCAAGTGTTGGATTTTGGCCTCTTCTCTCTTGCCAATGTTCATCTCTCACACGGACAAATTCTGAACCGCCGCCAATTGCGTACAATTACCAAAAATATGCATTATAATGCCGTGATTATGGGAGATTTTAATCTTGTTGGCCCTGTTCTTCTTCCCGGCTTTCAAGATGTTGGCCCCCGCGAAAAAACACACCGTATGTTAGACCGCGTTCCTTTACGCTTAGATCGTTGTTTAACACGAGGGATTAACCGGCTAGAAGCCCACGCCTTACCTCGATTTGGCTCAGATCATCGCCCTATTTCTGTTTCTTTAACCATCACACCATAAATATACTTTATAGATATGGCATAAAAAGGCGAAAAACCTCGTTTCTCACCTGTAAAACAAAAGGTATCCGATCAATATCATGATGTGTTAGTCGGTTTTTTTTATGGGAATCTATGAATTTACTTAGTTCTGTAGCCAAGCCTATATCATACATCTCTAAATTGACTTCAAAATTCAAACGTAAAGACCTTACATCCAAATTAGTACTTCCAACGAAACTCCACTCATCATCCACCACCATCAACTTTGAATGATTAAAAGGTGGATCCGCCATCCAAATCCGGCATCCTGCATCTAAATAAGGTCGTAAGCTTGCATCCCGCGCGTAATCAATAATTCTATGATTGCTTCTTTGAGGAACAACAATATCAATAACCACACCTCGCGCAGCAGCAAGATTAATTACAGACGAAAAACGCTCATCAGGCAAAAAATAAGGTGTCATAAATCGAATATTCTTTTTTGCTAAGGTCAATGCCTGCAACATTCCATATTCAATTTTTTCCAAATCCATATCAGGCCCGGATGTCACTACTCGCATAGGGATATCACCTACCGGACCAGGTTCTGGCAAATAAGGTGTCCCTTTCAAAGTTTCGCCAGTCGTAAAAGACCAATCCCAAGCAAACGCAACAGCAAGCTGATGGACGACAGGCCCTTTTACTAAAAAATGTGTATCTGCAACGGGGATTTTCGTTTTGAGGCTCAATACATTTTCTGCGCCAATATTAAGGCCTCCCATGAAGCCCACTCGACCATCAACAACAAGAATTTTCCGATGGTTCCGCAAGTTAATAAATGGCATTTTCCAAGGCCAGATCGAGTGCATAAAGCGTGCACAAGGCACTCCTTTTTTACGCAACCTCCTCTGTATAGGACACCGAAAATACCCGCTCCCAATACCATCCACCAATACACGAACCTCTACCCCGCGCGTATGGGCGTTGATCAGAGCTTCTGCAAAATCTTCGCCAACAACATCATCCCGAAATATGTACGAGCACAGAACGACAGAACTCTGAGCATTCTGGATGGCTTCAATCATGATGGGATAAGTATTATCCCCGTCATGAAAAACCTTCACTGAATTTCCACGCATTAAAGGGCGCTCTGTCAAACGACCTAGCATTTTTGCCAAAGGAGCCAAATTGCCTTCGATCACTTGACGATATTTAACCAGTAATTCACGCCCTTCCCACGTATGTTGGTCAGCCATTTTTCGTGCACGACGATAAACGCGATTAATCCCAAACATTAAATAAAGAGCACTACCAATATAAGGGGACATCCACGAGACGCCAATCCAACCAGCACACGCTGCGGTGTTCCTTTTATGGCGTAAGGCATGCAAAGTTACAGGGATAGGAACAACCCATCGCCCAATGTCAAAAAACTCTTTTAAAATAACCCAAGACATCATGAAGCCCTGTGTCCATACACGTTAACTTTACTCTTTTCTGAAAAGTAAAGATGCATCCTTTTAAAAAATACAGTACCTTTGGCTTTTATTATACTCGCCGGGAGGAGCATCGCATGCAACATCGCCCCAAGCTCTTCTATACAACAGACCCTTCTCCCTGCCCTTACCTACCGGACCGTATGGAACGTAAGATCCTTACAGTTCTTTCTAGGCCGTCTGCTCCAGCACTCTATGACCGTCTATCTCAAGCTGGTTTCCGAAGGAGTCATTCCCTTATTTACGCTCCTGCTTGTGCGAACTGTCAAGCATGTATTCCCATTCGTATTCCTGCCAGATTATTTAAAATATCTCGTGGCCAGAAAAGAGTTTGGAAGCATTACGATCGCCATATTCAAGCAATAATATGCCCGCCTTTTGCAACAACAGAGCAATTTTCTCTTTTTCAACGCTATCAGAACATTCGTCATGCAAATGGTGATATGGCTGATATGTTCTGGGACGAATATAAAGCATTAATCGAAAATACTCCCATCCACACCATTATTATAGAGTTTCGTCTCAAGGGAGATGACACCCTCATATGTGTCAGTTTAGTCGATGTGATGGAAGATGGGCTATCGGCTGTTTATACTTTTTACGACCCAGAAAATCCAAGTAAATCATGGGGAACATATTCTATTCTGTGGTTAATCGAACAAACAATCCACATGCAGAAATCCTATTTATATTTAGGATATTACGTCCCCGGCAGTCAGAAAATGGCTTATAAAACCAATTTCCAACCAGCAGAAATATTTCGCAACGGACATTGGCTCGAATACCAAACAGCCGTTTAATTTTTTCGTAACATCCATTGCGGAGCGGCACGCCCTACCGCTCCTCTACGACCTTCCAACACGGATAAATCTTCCGCAGAACGTACACGCTGTCCTTCTTGCCAAATAAGGCCATCCTTCAAGGTGAGCGTGCGTAACACACGTAAAGTATTATCCCCTAATTTTTGTAATGACACGCCAGAACCACGTGACATCTCAGGCAGTTGTTCCATCGGGAAAATAAGCGCCCGCTTATTACTTCCTAAAGCAAGCACATGCGTTCCTTCGACAGGAATACATGCAAAAATACTCTCGCCGTCTTTCAGATTAAAAACCTGCTTCCCCGTTCTTTTCTCTGCGGCTATCCCCGTTTCTGAAACGATCATTCCTCGGCCACTTTCAGACGCGATAATCCGTTTTCCTTCCTCTGTCACAGGGAATAACGCCACAACCCTTTCTTCTTGAGGAATATCCACCAACGTTCTCACAGGTTGGCCAAAACCTCTTCCTCGCGGCAAATCAGCGGCTTTAATGGTAAAGGCCTTTCCTCCACTCGCAATCAGACACAAGCGGTCAACACTTTGGCACTCAGAGAAAAGCCCCGCTTCATCACCCTCTTTGAAACGATGCCCTTGTGGATCCAGCCCATGGCCTTTCATGGCTCTAATCCAACCTTCTCTGGATAGAAGAATGGTGAGTGGCTCTTTCTCCACTTCAAAAGCTGCAGAAATATCAACCGCTTTCGGTGGCTTCGCTATTTGAGTTCTTCTATTGCCTAATGCACCGCTTCCAAACTTCTTAATCGTTGCATCCAGATCTTTTCCAATTCGCGTCCAGCGACGTTTTTCTGATCCGAGGAGGGTTTCTATAGACTTACGCTCACTCGCCAAAGAATCACGCTCTTTACGAATTTCCATTTCTTCTAAGCGGCGCAGAGAACGCAAACGCATATTCAAAACGGCCTCAGCCTGTAAATCCGTAAGTTCGAACGTCTTCATGAGGCTTATTTTCGGCTCATCCTCCTCACGAATAATCCGAATAACTTCATCCAGATTGAGGTAAACCGCTAAAAAACCGTCAAGAATTTCCAGTCGTCGCAAAACTGCTGCTAAACGATGGTTTAACCGTCGAATCAAAACCTCATGTAAGTGATTCAACCATGCAAGAATCACAGCCTTTAAAGAAAGTACTCCCGGAACACGATCCCCACCCAACACATTCATATTAAGGCTGAAACGATTTTCCAAAGGCGTTTTACGAAACAAGGTTTCCATCAACACTTCTGGATCAGTAGTCTTGCTTTTTGGCTCTAAAACCAGACGAATATCCGTCGTACTTTCATCGCGGACATCGCCCAAAAGCGGAAGTTCCCGCTTTTCCATCAGTTCTGCAATTTGCTCAATTAATCTGGATTTCTGAACCTGATAAGGAATTTCGGTAACGATAATAGACCACGTCCCAAAACGCCCTTCTTCCTTTTCCCAACGGGCGCGCGTCCGAAAGCTTCCTCTACCCGTTTCATAAGAACGAATAATCGAATCCCGATCTTCTACTAAAATCCCACCTGTCGGAAAATCCGGGCCGGGAATGTGTTCAACTAAATCTGCAACAGTCGCTTCTGGATTCTCAATTAGTAATTTTGCCGCATTACAAATTTCAGCAGCATTATGAGGAGGAATGCTTGTCGCCATTCCAACGGCAATTCCTGCCGCCCCATTAGCTAACAAATTTGGGAAGGTTCCCGGCAAAACAACGGGTTCATGATCTTCATTGTCATAAGTCGGACGGAAATCAACGCCATCATCGTTAATTCCATCCAAAAGTGTCTGCGCAACTTCGGTTAGACGACTTTCTGTATACCGCATAGCTGCAGCACCATCACCGTCAATTGATCCGAAATTACCCTGTCCTTCGATCAACGGATAACGAACAGCAAAGTCCTGCGCCAAACGCACCAGTGCTTCATACACTGATGCATCACCATGTGGATGGAACTTACCAATCACATCACCCACAACACGTGCACACTTTTTAAACCCAGATGTGGGATCAAGGCGAAGTTGCTGCATTGCATAAAGGAGACGACGATGCACGGGTTTAAGACCATCACGCACATCAGGCAAAGAACGCGCCATAATCGTAGACATTGCATACGCAATGTACCGTTCACTCAACGCTTCCGCGAGTTTAGTATCTTCAATATGGCCGGCCAGATCAACGCCCATAAATCTCCCCTTATCTACGAAAGATTTAGACGTTGCGGCGTCGTTCTGTCCAGTCTTTCTCTTTTTTATCTTACAGCTTGCTCCCCTTATTCTGCTATTTTACGCAAAGAGAAAACATTAGCAGAAAATGGTTTTACCGCTCACCCAGCGGACACGACGGCCCGCTGGCAAATGATGAACCTCCTACCTGCAAAAAAAGTCACGTATCGTATGCAAGGGACACAAAAAATCATGCTTTATTCTGACCCAATCGCATGTGGATGTGTCTATATGGGAAGCCCACAAGCCTATAATTTATATATAAAAAAACACCCCAAGGCATATGTTGATAAGCAAACGATGTTCGCTGAAAATAACCAACATCCAGGATGGGATTGGAGCGTTTGGAACTGGACGGCAAACCCTGATGTTGTTAGCGGACTTTTCCCCGGCTCTTTACGAGCCTCATACTGAAACATCCGGACCATTCTCAACAAGCCCATGAACACGATTTAACAATCTTTCGCGCGCAAAAGGCAGTGGCAAATGTCTTACTCCGAAAACCCAACGGGAAAAGAAATGCCCTGTCAAATTCATCCCCTGAAGCCACTCTTCAGGGGAGCCATCTTCAGCCGTATTTAAAAAGAATGAAGGCAAAGGCAAAAGACGATCACGCCACTCTCCTGCACCTTCTTCGCTAACAGCTCGGCCCGTTTTGGGAGAGACAAACTTCAAATTCTCTCTATGCCCTGTCACTGCACAAACACTTAAATCAAGCCCATACCCCAATTCAGCCAACAACTCTTTTTCCCAAAGAAGGTAAGGTGTAACACTTGGCATATGAGGCTCTAGACTAATGAGCATTAATAATCGAACCAAACGCATAAATAGCTCTGGATGCGCTTCCCCTTGCGGCAAAGCTCCATCCACCAAAGCACAAGCACTCGTCACAATGGCTAAAGATAATGGGAAATCTAACAAGCGATTTCCTACACTTTGAATAGGCTCTGCTATAATACTTCCTAAATTCTCTGCTAATCGCGCGCGATACCTCGCCATAACAAGATTACCTACTTGCCAAAGAAAGCTTTGCCGACGAGAACGCCCACCGCGTACCATTCCATGCGAGATTCCATGCTGCTCACTAAACAAGTGAACTAAAGCGCTCCCTTCACCATAAGGCTGAACAGAAACAATTAACGCCGCCTCTTCCCATTCCACCATAATGATAACAGCCTCATAACGAAAAAAGCTCCTGCACCTTAAAGTGCAAGAGCTTTTCATCACATTTCAACTCGCAATTATGCCAATTTCAATGCTGAATAATTATTTTGAACCTGCTGCTGCCGCAACTTCTGCAGCAAAGTCATTCTCTTCTTTCTCAATGCCTTCACCGAGATGGAAGCGTTCAAAAGCAACCAGCTTTGCACCAGCATCCTTAACAATTTTAGAAACGCGACTTTCACCATCGTGCACCCAAACCTGCTCCAGAAGAACAACTTCTTCATAGAACTTGCGGATACGACCATCTACCATCTTATCAATAATGGCTTCAGGCTTACCAGATGCACGAGCCTGCTCAACAAGAACAGAACGTTCACGCTCAAGAGACTCATTATCAACACTCGCAACATCAAGAGATGCAGGACGCGTTGCAGCAACATGCATACCAATCTGACGGCCAAGTGTTACAATGGCTTCTGATTCAGATGGAGCTTCCAAAGCCGCTAAAACACCAATCTTACCAATACCAGGACGCAAAGCGCCGTGCACATAGCTTGCAACAACACCTGATGGAACAGATAGAACTTTCGCACGGCGCAAGCTCATATTCTCACCAATTGTTGCAATCAGATGCGTAAGTTCATCTGCAACGGTACGGCCAGAAGGAAGTGTTGCAGCTTTAATCGCTTCTAGATCATCACCTGTTTTTAAAGCAGCGTGTGCAACCTGTTCAACAAAAGCTTGGAACGCTTCGTTACGGCCTACGAAGTCTGTTTCAGCATTAACTTCAACCATAGCGGCGCGGTTCTTTTCAGAAGCAACACCGACGAGACCTTCAGCTGTTGTACGGCCAGATTTTTTAGCAGCCTGTGACAGACCTTTTTTACGCAACCAGTCAATGGCGGCTTCCATGTCACCATTTGCTTCTGTTAGCGCTTTTTTGCAATCCATCATGCCTGCGCCGGTTTTTTCACGCAATTCACGAACTAAAGCTGCTGTAATCTCTGCCATTCTCTTCATCCCTCGAAAAAATCATGCGGCCGAGCGTTTAACACTCGACCGCATGCCATACTTCAACAACTGTGATACCTAAAACGCATCCCAGTGTTATGCAGAAGCTTGTTCAGCACCTTCAGCAGCGGCCGCTTCAAGAACAGCTGTTTCTGCTGGCAGTTCTTCTTCTGCCCCGATATCATGTCCAGATGCTGCAAGCTCAGCAGAGATACCGTCAAGAACAGCACCTGCAACCAAGTCACAGTATAGTGTAATTGCACGAATAGCATCATCGTTACCTGGAACAGGGTATGTAACGCCTGCTGGGTTAGAGTTACTATCCAAAACGCCGATAACAGGAATGCCAAGCTTGTTTGCTTCTTCAACAGCAAGCTTTTCTTTGTTGGTATCGATTACGAAAATGAGGTCAGGAAGGCCACCCATTTCCTTGATACCACCAAGAGAGCGTTCAAGCTTTTCACGGTCACGCGTGATATCAAGAATTTCTTTCTTGGTTAGGCCTGTTGTATCACCAGCAAGCATCTCATCAATTTGACGCAAACGCTTAATTGAACCGGTGATTGTCTTCCAGTTTGTCAGCATTCCACCGAGCCAGCGATGGTTAACATAATACTGACCGCAACGTTGAGCTGCTTCTGCAATATGCTCTGCCGCAGCGCGCTTTGTTCCTACGAAAAGAACACGGCCACCACCAGCAACAGTGTCACGTACAACTTTCAGCGCACGATCCAACATTGGAACAGTTTGCTGAAGGTCAATGATGTGAACCTGATTACGGACACCGAACAAGAACGGTGCCATTGCAGGGTTCCAACGGCGTGTATGGTGACCAAAGTGAACACCAGCTTCAAGCAGCTGGCGCATTGTGAAATCAGGCATTGCCATGATTCGAATTCCTTACGTCTGGTTAAACCTCCGCATGACATCGTCCTTATTCAGAACACCAGAAAACCTGAAATCATGCGTGCGGATTGCCTAATTTTGAAAATTAAGCCGGGCTTCTATGCCGCATTTAAGAAGAAATAGCAAGAGATAGAAACTACCATTGCTCCGCTTTTTCTACACCACGAACCGTTCGAATTTGTTCTGCTAACCGGGGAGTAGCCCGGTACCGTCCCGGCAAGACCACTTCAACATTCCGCATTTCTTCCAAAACTGGAACGAGTATTACTTTGCCATGACCTCCACGCACTTCACCTAGCATGGCTGTCAAATCATGAAGAGCACGTTCTTCATTTAGCCATACCCTAATTTCTGATCTTTCAGCAGCTGCTGCACTCTCTAAATCTGTGACGGACTGAGCCGTAATACGCAGCGCATCCCCATCCAACTTCAACTCTGCCGTTACGAGAAGAGCTTGTCCCGTAACGAGCAAATCACGGCACATCAGTAACGTTTCTGAAAACAACGTTACTTCACAGCTTCCGCCACTGTCTGACAAAGTGACCCATGCCATTTTTTTACCGGTTTTTGTCGGGCGTTCCTTCTTATCAACAACACACCCGGCTATTTTCACGCGTGTTGTTCCAAGCTTTGCCACATTTTCCAAAGCATTTGACGGCGTAACACCCAAACGACGCAAAACAGGCCGATACCCATCAAGTGGATGAGCACTCATATGAAACCCAATGGCCGAAGCTTCCAAAGATAAACGCTCAAAATCAGGCCACGGCTTACCTTCATTCAATCTTAAAATTTCACGCTCTTGACCAGTTCCACCGAACAGACCGGTCTGCCCCATATTCTGCTCTTGAGCACGCGCTTGCGCTCGACGCAAAATAATATCTGCACTTGCAAAAACGACGTGCCTCTCTTTTAGAACGCTATCAAAAGCACCTGCCTTCGCAAGGCTCTCAATTTGAATTTTATTAAGGCTTTTAGGATCACACCGTTCCGCAAAATCAGTCAAATCCACAAAGGGACGATCCCCACGCGCCGCAACAATCCGATCCATCGCTGCTGCTCCAACACGCTTAATTGCAGAAAGAGCATACCGAATACCCTGCTGCCCATCTTCCAACTGTTCAATCGAAAAATCAGTCATAGAGCGGTTAATATCAACCGGTAAAAGCGGAATCTTCATACGGCGCGCTTCTTGACATAACGCAGCAAGCTTATCCGTTTTTTCACGCGCGAGAGACATACACCCTGCCAAGAAAGCAACAGGATAATTCGCTTTCATCCAAGCGGTTTGATAAGAGACCAAAGCGTATGCTGCCGCATGGGATTTATTAAATCCATAATCGGCAAAGCGTGCCATGAGGTCAAAAACCTCAATCGCTTTTTGCTCGGGTATCCCTCGGTTAATCGCCCCTTCTGTGAAGATTGCACGCTGCTTTTCCATCTCAGATGCGATCTTTTTACCCATTGCACGGCGTAATAAATCTGCCCCCCCAAGGCTATACCCCGCCATCTTTTGAGCAATTTGCATCACCTGCTCTTGGTAAACCATGATGCCATAGGTTTCTTCCAAAATTTCACGAATTTCTTCGTGTGGTGGCTCCCAAGGCTCTCCATGTTTACGCCGACAATAATCAGGAATATTGGCCATCGGCCCCGGACGATAGAGAGAAACGCCTGCGATCAAATCTTCCAACCGACTGGCCGCCATTTGCTTCAGCATATCTCGCATGCCCGCACCTTCGAACTGGAAGACACCAGCCGTATCGCCACGTGCAAGCATGTCAAAAGTGCGTTTATCGTCTAACGGGATCATTGAAATATCAACTTCAATGCCCTGTTCTTTTAAGAAATCGAGCCCTCTTTTTAAGATTGTAAGCGTTGTCAAACCAAGGAAGTCAAACTTTACCAAGCCTGCCTGCTCAACAAACTTCATGTTATATTGGGTTACCAACATATCGCTTTTAGGATCACGATACAGCGGCACCAGTTCGACCAACTCTCTATCGCCAATCACTACACCGGCTGCATGGGTTGAAGCATGCCGATATAATCCCTCCAATTGCAGGGCAATTTCGAGCAACCGCCGAATAGATTCATCACTATCACGCATTTCCTGAAGGCGCGTCTCACCTTCAATCGCTTGTCCAAGAGAAACGGGTTTAGCCGGATTGTTCGGAATAAGTTCAGCAACCCTGTTCACCATCCCATAAGGCAGACCAAGCACACGCCCTACGTCTCGAACCGCTGCTTTTGCTTGAAGTTTTCCAAATGTTATAATTTGCGCAACACGATTGCCACCATATTCCTGACGCACATATCGAATGACTTCATCCCGTCGATCCTGACAGAAATCGATATCGAAATCCGGCATAGAAACACGTTCAGGATTCAAAAAACGCTCGAACAACAACCCAAACGGAATAGGATCAATATCTGTAATCGTTAGCGCATATGCCACCAAGGAACCTGCACCAGAGCCTCGCCCTGGCCCGACAGGAATATCATGCGCTTTTGCCCATTGAATAAAATCTGCAACGATTAAGAAATATCCGGGAAATCCCATCCCGACAATAATATCAAGTTCGGTTTTTAATCGCTCAGAGTAAAGAGTTCTCTTCTCGTCATCCGCGCCAATAGTCTCTAATCTTTTTTCAAGCCCCTCCCACGCCATCGCACGTAAGGTTTCTTCCTCTGTCGCCCCCTCACGCACTTTTGGACATATGGGTAAAAGAGGTTTGCGCGTGTTAGCCGCAATCGCACATTTCTGAGCGATTATAATCGTATTGTCGCACGCCTCAGGTAAATCATGGAATAACTCCCTCATTTCCTGAGGTGTTTTAAACCACGCCTGCGGCGATACATGCCACCGATCTGCCTCTGCCATGGTCTTACCCTGAGCAATACAAATCAAAGCATCATGAGCTTCATGCATGTCAGGTTTGGGGAAGAAACATTCATTGGTAGCCACAAGAGGAATATCCAGCTTATCCGCTAAAGGAATGAGGATCGATTCAACTTCTTGCTCGCCACTATCACCAAAACGATTCAATTCGACGGCAATATTTCCTGGGAACGCCTTAGCTAATTGTTTTAAGAGTTCTTCCGCTTCTAATTTTTGCTCTTCATAAATTAAGCGATTAATTGGCCCTCGATTGCCACCAGTTAATAAAAACAAACCCTCTGAATGCTGACATAAAACATCAACCGCTACAGTAGGATCTGCCGGATCTCCATTCAAAAAGCCATATGATGATAAAATCTGAAGATTGGCTAAGCCCACTTCATTCCGGGCCAAAACCACCAATGGTTCTGATGGAGCGCCGGGTTTTGTATTTCGTGCAGGAAGGGCAAGCTGACACCCAACAATAGGCTGGATACCACCGCTTCGACATAAAAGAGAAAACTCTAAAGCCCCAAATAAATTACCACTATCCGTCAATGCCACCGCAGGCATCTTATTTTTTGCTGCAAGGGCAACAAGATCAGGGATGCGAATAGCCCCTTGGCTCAAGGAGTAAGCGGAATGGTTACGGAGATGAATAAAATCGGCATGAGACATATCCTGATTATAGCAGGATATGTCTCAAGATGCAGTGATCTTATTTTTAATTATACATTAAGAGGAACAAGTTTTCCGTCTTTCAGCGTCACCGTTCGGTCCATTCGTGATGCCAGCTCATCATTATGCGTAGCAATCAAGGCCGCTACACCCTCTTCCCGCACAATACGCAACAACTCATTAAAGACATTATCAGCCGTGCCAACATCCAGATTCCCTGTTGGCTCATCTGCTAATAAAATCTTAGGACGATTGGCTAACGCACGCGCAATAGCCGTTCTTTGCTGCTCCCCCCCAGACAAGCGTCCGGGCAGAGAATTGAGACGGTGTGATAAACCAAAACGCGTTAAAAGATCTTTTGCTCTTTCTCTCGCCTGATGTGCGTCTACTCCAGCAATAAGCTGAGGTAACATCACATTCTCACACGCGGTAAACTCTCCCAGCAAATGATGGAACTGATACACAAACCCGATTTGATCACGTCTTATTGCCGTCCGGGCTGTATCACTTAAGCCTTTAGCAGAACGCTCGCCAATAAACACTTCCCCCTTTGTCGGTGCTTCCAGTAAGCCCGCCAAATGTAAAAGCGTAGATTTTCCCGTTCCACTGGGTGCAACCAAAGCAACAATTTCGCCCACGTTAAGGGAAAATTCTGCGCCAGATAATATCTCCAGTGTTTCTTCACCTGAACGAAAACGGCGAGTAATGTGATCGAGTTTTAAAGCCACCTTATTCATGACGTAACGCCTCTATTGGATCCGTCTTTGCTGCCCTCCATGAGGGGTAAAGGGTAGCCAACAAGGAAAGAAGTAAAGACATCACAATCACTTCGCCCACTTGAGACCACACCAGTTTAGCCGGCAAACGCTCAAGAAAATACACTTCAGAATTGAATAAGTTGGTTCCCGTTAAATGCTGCAGAACTTGACGAATACGCTCAATATTTAAAGCAAAAGCAATCCCTAATGCAGCTCCCACTCCAGTCCCGACAACTCCAACAAATGCACCCGTCATTAAAAAGATACGCATAATAGCAGCCCGAGTGGCTCCTAAAGTGCGCAAAACCGCAATATCTCTGCTCTTATCTTTCACCATCATAATAAGGGAAGAGATGACATTAAAGGCTGCGACAAGAATAATCAGAGTCAGAATAAGGAACATTACATTTTGCTCCACGGTCACAGCATCGAGAAAGCCGTTAGCGCTTTGCGTCCAATCCAAAACTCTTAAACGCGGATCATCCAACCGGCGGGCAATCGCTAACCGAATAGGCTGCACATTTGATGGATCAACCGTCGATATTTGAATGAGAGAAATCGCGTTTCCCAGCAACAAAAATTTTTGTGCCGCTGGGAGCGGAAGCAAAATTATATTGGAATTATAATCATTCCAATTGGCATCAAAAATAACAGCAACATGATAGGTCTTAACGCGCGGAACAGTGCCCATAGGAGTGGCCTGACCATTTGGCGACAAGAGAGTAATTGACGAACCGATGGTCAAGCCCGCTTTATCTGCAAGCGTTGCACCAATCGCCACGGCATCATCCCCCGTGAACCGGTCAACACTGCCAGCAATAATACCATCACTTAAAGCGTGCCAGTTTTTAAAATCAGCTTGAGAAACACCTTGCATCTCGGCACCGGTCGAATAACGGCCCGCTTCGACCAAAATAGTACCCTGCGCCATAGCGGTAACAGATGTAACACCCGGTACCTGCCGAATAGCTTCTACATCATTTTGATAGGCTTCTATCGGATGGCCATAAGCAAAAACAGTCATATCCCCATGCAGCCCAAGGATACGCCCCATCAAATCGGCCTTAAAACCATTCATCACCGACATAACGATGATAAGAGTGGCCACTCCAAGCGCGATACCAATTAACGAAAAAACAGCAATAATTGATGCAAATCGTTCACCACGGCGTGCACGCAAATAACGCAGCGCCACCATACGCTCGAAGCGACCAAACATTAAATAGTCTCTCCAATCTTAGCTAACGCTTCCTCGACAGAGACCTCATATCGCTCTCCTGTTGCACGGCGTTTAAGCTCTACCTTGCCCTCTTTGGCCCCTCTTGGACCAACAATGATCTGCCAAGGATGCCCCATCAAGTCAGCATCGTTGAATTTTACACCCGCTCTTTCAGAACGATCATCATACATAAACCGCTCTGGATCTGTTCCATAAATCTGATCACAAATCTTATCGCAAGCGTCATCTCCGGGGCGTAAGTTTAAAATTGCCGCCCAGTAAGGCGCAACAGAATCAGGCCAAATAATACCATCATCATCATGAGAGGCTTCAATAATCGCACCAACAAGACGCGATACACCAATCCCGTAAGAGCCCATATGCGGCGCAAACTTAGAGCCATCTGCACCGCTTACTTCAATGCCCATAGACTCAGTATATTTCGTCCCAAAATAGAAGATATGCCCAACTTCTATTCCACGCCCTTCCCGTTTACGCTCATCAGGCACCTGAGCCCACTCGGACGCGTCGTGCTTCTCATCTGTTGCCGCATAATGCTCGGTTACCGATGAGAAAAACTCTGCCAGACTTTCCTTGTCCTCCAAATCAACCTGACGACCAAGCCAATCCTGCCCTTCCAAAGCTGAATCAAAGAAAACAGCACTTTCCCCCGTAGGCGCTAAAACCAAAAACTCATGGCTTAGCTCTCCTCCAATAGGGCCAGTATCGGCAACCATAGGAACGGCACGAACTCCCAAACGCTGAAAAATTCTCAGATAAGAGAGCATAATCCGATGATAACTCAATACAGCATCTTCATACGACAGATCGAATGAATAGCCATCCTTCATCAAGAACTCACGGCCGCGCATCACACCAAACCGAGGGCGCACCTCGTCTCGGAACTTCCACTGAATTTGATACAGCATCTTAGGAAGCTCTTTGTAGGATTTTACAGAGGAGCCGAATAAATCGGTAATCATTTCCTCATTCGTCGGTCCATACAGCAAGTCCCGACCCTGCCGGTCCTGAATACGTAACATTTCAGGACCATAAGCATCATATCGCCCAGATCGCTTCCAAAGCTCCGCAGATTGAAGCGTTGGCATCAACACCTCTTGCGCTCCAATCGCATCTTGCTCTTCTTCAACAATACGCTGGATATTACGTAAAACCTTTAAACCAGCCGGCAACCAAGCATAAATCCCAGAAGATGTCTGCTTCACCAAGCCAGCACGTAACATCAGACGATGCGAAGCGATTTGCGCTTCAGCAGGCACTTCTTTTAATGTCGGCTGAAAAGCCTTGCTCAAACGCATCGTTTATTTCTTTCAAACACGTAGAAGATGAACGTCAACAAGAGGACGTTTCTGGAGTTTTCTGCCTAATGCTCTCCGCAAAGCTGTCTTTGCAGCATCCCGAAACGTATTGTCATCCTGACGCAACTCATCTGGGATCGTATCAATTAAATACGCAAAATCATCCTGTATGCGTACGCTTTCTGAATCTTCTGGATCCAACAAGCCTGGCGCACTGATCTTTGGCGTACCAATCACATAGCCTTCATCATCAACGGCGAAGCTTGCCAAAATCAATCCATTAAAGAGCATCTTACGACGCGCAGCTAAGACCCCTCCCGTCATGGGTAAGAGACGGTTACCATCCAGTGCCAAACGACCAGTAGGGGCCGTATCTACAATCTTAACTTCATTAGGAGCCAGATTAAGGATGTCACCATCTTCTAGCAAAATAGGCTCTGCACCCATTTCCTGCGCAATCGCAGCATGCGCCGTTAAATGGCGCCACTCACCATGCGTTGGGATGCTATATTTTGGTTTTACAATCCCATATAAAGTACGGATATCGCCAGCTGTCGCATGCCCAGACGTATGAACTTTACCGTCCTTATCTGTCAGAACAACCACTCCACGCTTGGAAAGGTTATCCTGCACCGTCATCACAGCCTGCTCATTTCCCGGAATCATACGAGAGCTGTAAATAACTGTATCACCCTCTCCCAAAGCAATGTGCGAGTGCGTGTCAGAAGCAATCCGTGAAAGAGCTGAACGCGCTTCCCCTTGGCTTCCGGTAATGATCATAAGAAGATTATCATCTTCAATATCATAAGCTTCCTGCTCGGTCAGGAACGGTGGCAAATCCGAGAAATAGCCGCATTCTCTGGCCGCTGTTTCCAGATTACGAAGCGAACGCCCAACAATCATTACCGCACGGTTAGCCGCTTGAGCTGCCTTGGCAATGCTTTCAATACGGGCAACGTTACTTGCAAAACAAGTGACGGCTATTCGCCCCTGAAGGTTCAGAATAAGCTCTGTTAACCCAATACGAACATCTGCCTCTGACTCAGAAGGCCCCTCTCTCAGAACGTTCGTACTATCTCCAACCATTGCCAAAACGCCTTCTTTACCAAGGCGCTCAAACTTCTCCAGGTCTGTTACAGGACCAACAAGAGGGTTGTTATCCAGCTTCCAGTCACCTGTGTGAACAACCAACCCGAAAGGCGTACGAAGAGCAACAGCCTGCGCCTCTGCGACGGAATGCGTTACAGAAATAAATTCCAAATCAAATGGCCCAACGTCAAAACGAGACCCTGGCATCACAATATTAATTGGAACCTGATTTAATAAATTTGCCTCATAGAGTTTGCGCCGCAAAACAGCAGATGCATAAGGTGTCGCATAAACAGGGCAACGCAAATATGGCCAAAGATGAGCAACAGCGCCCAAATGGTCTTCATGCGCATGAGTAATGACCAAACCGCACAAGTTTTTTGCACGTTCCGCAATAAATGTCGGATCCGGCATCAAAACTTCGGCCTCTGGTGTATCATTACCAGAAAAACCAATACCACAATCAATGGCCAACCATGTTTCTTGACCGTTCTGTGTCAATCTATACAGATTGAAGTTCATCCCGATCTCCCCCGTTCCGCCTAGGGGCAGAAAGGATAGACCGTCAACTATCTCTGTCATTCTTATTCCTTATCATGCTGTGAGATATTCAAGATATTCATTGCCAAAAGACTAAGCGTGATCTGAAGAATGAAGCAAATAAGACGCTTCATTCCGATCCGCTAAAAGACGGAGTCCATCAAGCGTTAAGTCAGGAGCGATAATGTCAAACAGCTCAGTACCTTCAGAAAACAGGGGAGCCAAACCACCTGTGGCTATTATTTTTGGGCTCACCTTCATCTCTGAAGAAATTCGATTAACTACACCTTCAACTAATCCAACATATCCCCAAAACAAACCGGACCGCATAGCAACACTCGTATTTTTCCCTATAGCCGTTATAGGGCGCCCAATACTCATACGAGGTAAGCGCGCAGCCGCTCTATGCAACGCATCAATAGATAAATTAACGCCAGGGGCAATCGCTCCACCACAATATTGTCCTTGCTCATTTACAACATCGAATGTCGTTGCCGTACCGAAATCCACAACAATAAGCGGGCCACCATAAAAATGCTGAGCCGCCAATCCGTTTAACCGTCGGTCTGCACCCAATTCCTCGGGGTTATCGACCAACACATCCATCCCCCAATCGAGCCCAACATTGGCGATCAAAGGTTCAACCTGAAACCACTGGCGACACAAACGCCTCAAATCATATAAGGCTGCTGGAACAACCGTCCCTATAATTGCACGGTCTATTTTTTCAGCGTTTAATCCTACACGCTCAAGCAACCCCAAGATCCATAATGCATATTCATCTGACGTGCGTGCATCATTGGTCGAAATACGCCACTGCCCAGCCCAGACGTCTCCGTCATGGACAGCAAAAACAACATTTGTATTCCCAACATCAATAACCAAAAGCACGTCTTAATTCGGCCCTTCAATCCAGCAGTATATCACCCGTCATGACCGCTATGGTCTCACCGCTTGGACAAGTAAGCAATAATCGACCTTGTTGATCTAAACCAGAAAATTTCCCTGTTATATAAAGCTCATCGCGTTTAACTGCAAGATGACACCCTAGAGGATGTGCACGTTCCAACCATGAAGAACGAATAAACGAGAACCCCTTTTCTTCCCAGAGTCCTTCCCACTCCTCTAATTTCTTCCCCAACTGCTCACCAAAAACAATTGGATCAGGAGGGGTCATCACTTCTGCAAGAGCGGCCAAACGCCTTCCTTCTATTGCGGGTGCTTGTTGTAGGTTCACCCCAATACCAACCACCACCCACGGATCAGAAAGATAAGCGCCAGATTCAATCAGTATTCCAGCAGCCTTAGCGCCATTAATTAGAAGATCGTTAGGCCATTTCAATGAAACGGAGGAAATATCCTCTTTGAAAAGAAAAAAACTTTTTACCGTTTCATAAATTGAAACAGCCGCTAAGAAAGGAATAGCCTTTATAAATTCGTTTAGATTTTTAGGGTGAAATAAAAAAGAGATCGCCAAGTTTTGTCCGGCGTCTTCCCATGAACGTCCACGCGTTCCGCGTCCTGATGTTTGCAAAAGAGCTTGTATCGCAAGCTTATCTTTTGAACCCTCATCCGCTTTTTTTTTACAGAGATCAGAAGTAGATCCCAACGTCTCATATACTTCGAAACGCCAGACCATTTTTCAACCTTCATATGGTGGGCGATGACGGGATTGAACCGCCGACCCTCTCGGTGTAAACGAGACGCTCTACCGCTGAGCTAATCGCCCTCAGAAGTGAGGTGGTTTATACAGGCTTCTGAGAATCTGTAAAGACCCTCAGAAGCTTTTTTTTACTTTTATTTGCTAACAGCGTCTTTAAGACCTTTTCCTGGCTTAAAGCGAACAGATGTCGAAGCAGGAATATCGATTTCTTCGCCTGTACGTGGGTTGCGGCCTTTTGCAGCTTTACGTGTAGCTGTCACAAAGCTCCCAAAACCAACGAGACGAACTTCTTGCTTTTTAGCAAGAGTGTTTTCAATTGTGCGGAATACTGCATCAACAACTTCGCTAGCCTTAGCTTTAGGAAGGTCTGCAATATCAGCAACAGTCGCAATGAGTTCCTGCTTGTTTAGGGGCTTATCCATGGTATGCCTTTCTAGTTTAAAACAGTCCTGAAGGGATACTTAATCTCTTAAGCATTCCCTTCAGAAAAACCGTTCGATCTGAAGCCGCACTATGAAGCGGTTTTTTGCCGCGTCAACTCAAGAATCGAAGAAGAAACTGACAAATCAGTGCGGAAGTGCTCTTGAAGACACTTTATTTTCTTCAACGCTTCCTATCGACCCAAGTTTCTCATCCCATTCGACTGGTTCTGGCATGCGTGTCAATGCGATTTTAAGAACCTCATCCACGTGACTAACAGGAATAATTTTCAACGCATGCCGAACATTATCGGGAATCTCTACTAGGTCTTTTTCATTATCTTTAGGAATTAGTACCGTTTTGATTCCAGCTCTCAACGCAGCAAGCAATTTTTCTTTAAGCCCGCCAATCTCTAAAACACGTCCACGCAAGGTAATTTCACCCGTCATCGCAACGTCTCTAGAAATTGGAATTTGCGTCATGACACTCACTAATGATGTAGCTAGTGCGATTCCCGCTGAAGGCCCATCTTTTGGCGTTGCCCCCTCTGGGAGATGGACGTGAATATCTCGTTTTTCAAACAGCGGCGGTAAGATACCCAGTTTTTGAGCACGAGAACGCACATAAGAGAATGCCGCAGAAACACTTTCCTGCATCACTTCTCCCAGCTTTCCGGTTTGCTTAATATTGCCTTTTCCGGGAACCATAACGCTTTCAATTGTCAGGATTTCACCACCCACTTGTGTCCAAGCAAGCCCCGTAACAACACCAACCATATCCTCAGATTCGGTCTCTCCGTGACGGAAACGACGTACACCAGCATATTCTTCCAGATTATCAGGTGTAATCTCAATATGCTTAACACCCTTAGTGATGATCTTTTTAACTGCTTTCCGAGCTAGTTTTGCAATTTCTCGCTCAAGATTACGTACACCTGCTTCTCGCGTATAAAACCGAATTAAAGCCAGCAAAGTCTCATCCGAAACAGACCATTCTTCTGGCTTTAAATTATGCGCTTCACCCTGCTTGGCTACCAAATGGCGCTTAGCAATTTCAACTTTTTCGTCCTCAGTATAACCGGAAAGGTTAATAATCTCCATCCGATCCAACAAAGGTTGAGGCATATTCAAACTGTTGGCTGTCGTAACAAACATCACATCGGACAGATCATAATCCACCTCCAGATAATGATCAGCAAATGTTGAGTTCTGCTCAGGATCCAAGACCTCAAGCAATGCTGAAGATGGATCACCTCGCCAATCAGCTCCCAATTTATCGATCTCGTCCAAAAGGAAAAGCGGATTTGATGTTTTCGCTTTCTTCATCCCTTGGATAATTTTACCTGGCATTGACCCAATATACGTCCGGCGATGGCCTCGAATTTCAGACTCATCACGTACGCCTCCTAAAGACATGCGTACATATTGACGGCCTGTAGCTTTAGCAATCGAACGCGCTAAAGAAGTTTTACCAACCCCAGGAGGGCCAACCAAGCAAAGAATTGGCCCTTTCAATTTTTGAGACCGCGTCTGAACCGCTAAATATTCAAGAATGCGTTCTTTAACTTTCTCCAGACCATAGTGATCCGCTTCGAGCGTCTCCTCTGCATGGCTGAATTCTTTGGTAATTTTAGAGCGTTTTTTCCAAGGAATTCCCAAAAGCCAGTCAAGATAGTTACGGACGACGGTACTTTCAGCAGACATCGGGCTCATGCCCCGAAGCTTTTTAAGCTCCGCCTGTGCCTTCTCTTTTGCTTCTTTCGTTAACCGCGTCTTACTAATCTTATCTTCCAGTTCAGAGAGTTCATCTTTCCCCTCTTCGCCTTCACCCAACTCTTTTTGAATAGCCTTCAACTGCTCATTCAAATAATACTCACGTTGGGTCTTTTCCATCTGCTGTTTGACGCGATTACGAATACGCTTCTCAACCTGTAAGACGCCAATTTCTGTCTCAATATGAGCAAAAATCTTTTCCAAACGTTGCGCAGGCGAAGCCATCTCAAGAATTTCTTGTTTCTCTGAAATCTTAAGGTTCAAATGGCTCGCAATCGTATCAGCCAATTTTGATGGATTATCAATCTGATTGATCGATACCATCACTTCAGAAGGAATCTTCTTATTGAGCTTTATATATTGCTCAAACTGAGAAACGGTTGAACGACCAAGCGCCTCCAGCTCATCACGCGTTACTTCTTGCGTTTCATGATCAGGAACTTCCTCAACAGAGGCTTCAAAATGACCGTCTTTATCAAAAAGATTAGTAATTTTTACGCGCTTTGTTCCCTCAACCAAAACTTTTACCGTTCCGTCAGGAAGTTTTAAAAGCTGCAAAATGGTCGAGACGGTTCCGAATGTATAAATATCCTCTATCGAAGGATCATCTTGAGAGACGTCCTTCTGCGCTACCAAAAGAATTTGTTTATTCTTCTGGCTCACACTCTCAAGAGCTTTTACAGATTTTTCCCGCCCGACAAAAAGCGGAACAATCATGTGAGGAAAAACAACAATATTCCGTAATGGCAAAACAGCCATCGCATCGGAATTAGAGTTTTCAGCAGCTTGAACTGCTTTATCACTCTTCTTGCGGGTTTTCTTTTCCGTCTTGATTTTTTCTACTTCCTGCCCCTCAACTTTCTTAGTACGACGACGGCTTTTAGGAGTGTTATCATCAGCCATTCACTTGATCTCCATAAGGGACGATCACACAATTCTCACCCGCTTAGCAGCGTGAAAAGTGTGCTGTCTTATTGTGAAAAAAGGATAGAAATTGACGTATTGTATATCAGGATGATGAGGTAGAAACTCAACCCCACCTCATCATCACTCATTTTTTAAGCAGATTGCTCTGCCGGCTCACTCTTTACTTTTCCATAAACATAAACAGGGTTAGCTTTTTTCTCTGCAACCTCACGATTAATGACAACCTCTTCAACGTTTTCCAACCCTGGTAGGTCAAACATCGTATCGAGCAAGATATTTTCCATAATTGAACGCAAACCACGCGCTCCAGTTTTCCGTTCAATCGCTCGCTTTGCAATGATTGATAAAGCATCATCTGTAAATGTAAGCTTAACGCCTTCCATTTCAAATAAACGTGCGTACTGTTTAATCAGAGCATTTTTAGGCTGACTTAAAATTTGAATCAAAGCAGCTTCATCCAAATCATTCAACGCAGCAATAACGGGCATACGTCCAATAAATTCAGGTATTAAGCCAAATTTCAACAAATCTTCCGGTTCAACGGTTTGAAGGATATCGCCCAAACGACGCTCTTCCTCAGACCGAACATCTGCCCCAAACCCAATTCCAGAGCCTTTTCCACGGGCGACAATAATTTTGTCCAGGCCAGCAAAAGCGCCACCACAAATAAAGAGCATATTTGTCGTATCAACCTGCAAAAACTCTTGCTGAGGATGCTTACGACCACCTTGGGGAGGAACAGAAGCGACAGTTCCCTCCATAAGCTTTAACAATGCTTGCTGAACACCTTCCCCAGAAACATCCCGAGTTATGGATGGATTATCTGATTTGCGTGAAATTTTATCAATTTCATCAATATAAACAATCCCCCGCTGAGCGCGCTCAACATTATAATCAGCGGCTTGGAGAAGCTTTAGTATAATATTTTCAACATCTTCACCAACATAGCCTGCTTCCGTCAGAGTTGTTGCATCCGCCATGGTAAACGGCACATCTAAAATACGCGCCAACGTCTGAGCTAGAAGAGTTTTACCTGATCCCGTTGGACCAATCAGCAAAATATTAGACTTCGCAATCTCAATATCATTATTTTTCTGTGCATGAGCTAATCTTTTATAGTGGTTGTGCACCGCTACAGAAAGGGCTCTCTTTGCTTCAAATTGCCCAATGACATAATCATCAAGAACTTTGCAGATTTCTTTTGGGGTTGGTACACCATCACCAGATTTTACAAGATGAGTCTTATGCTCCTCTCTTATAATATCCATGCACAGTTCAACACATTCATCACAAATGAAAACTGTCGGTCCTGCGATCAGCTTACGAACTTCGTGCTGAGACTTCCCACAGAACGAGCAATATAAGGTGTTCTTTGAATCGCCGGTTTTGTTGCTCATCACTGTTCCTCTTTACCCCTCACGCAAAACCAACCGCGTTCTGGCAGCAGACATGCGGAAAACGTTTAACTTTAAGCCAAGGTTATAACCCTCGGCAAGTCTGGTTTTATTCTTTCCAGACATAAAAAGCGGCATATGACAATGCCGCTTTTTCTTTTCAAGGAAGATATTTACACCTTCCCTTACTCCAACTGAATCAATTTTGATCTTCATCGACCTTAGGATGACGACGAACAACCGCATCAATCAAGCCAAACTCTTTAGCTTCTTCTGCAGAAAGATAACTATCCCTCTCCAGCTTTTGCTCAATGTCTTCTAAAGTTCTACCGGTATGCTCACGATAAATTTCATTCAAGCGCTTACGTATCAAAAGAATTTCACGCGCCTGAATTTCAATATCAGATGCTTGTCCTTGAGCTCCACCGGAAGGCTGATGCACCATGACGCGAGCATTAGGCAAACAATACCGATGCCCTTTCTCTCCGCCCGCCAAAAGCAAAGAGCCCATTGACGCCGCCTGACCGATACACACTGTACTTACCGGACAGCGGATATATTGCATTGTATCGTAAATAGCGAGCCCAGCAGACACTACACCGCCAGGACTATTAATATAAAAAGAAATTTCCTTAGTCGGGTTCACACTTTCAAGATACAAGAGCTGTGCACTAATCAAAGATGCTACCTGATCGTAAACAGGCCCTGTCAAGAAAATGATACGCTCCTGAAGGAGACGTGAAAAAATGTCGAAAGCTCGCTCTCCACGGGCGGTTTGTTCAACCACCATCGGAACCAGAGAGTTATTAAAAACTTCGACGGGATCGCGGTCCCCAATGGCCATGCTATCTTTCCTCAATGCCCAATGGCTTCTCTAGATCCTATAAACATGGACCCGAGAGAGCATTTCGTCAAAGGGGGGATACGGTAAATAGGCACTATTTTATCAATAAGCCTTTTTACCGCCCCTTTATTCTTAAACTTCAGCCGCTGGGATCTCTGCTAATTCTTCTGGTGTTACTTCTTTTTCCGTAACATCAGAAAGTTCAATCAGATAATCAACAACCTTGTTTTCCAAGATCGGCCCACGAAGCCCTTCAACGGCTTGAGGATTCTTCGCAAAGAAGTCAAAGACTGCTTTTTCTTGGCCAGGATAACGCTGTGCTTCTTGCTGCATCGCACCAAGCAACTCTTCACGCGAAATCTGGATGTCTTGCTTACGGCCAACTTCTGCCAGCAACAATCCGAGCTTTACGCGGCGCTCCGCAATCCGACGGTAATCTGCACGCAAGGTTTCTTCATCCTTGTTTGCATCTTCCTCATCAAGACGACCAGCTTGGCGATCTTGCTCAATTCGAGACCAGATCTGGTTAAATTCAGCATCAACCATGCTTTCTGGAGCTTCAAAATTTGTCTTATCTGACAAAGCATCCAGCAATTCACGCTTAATGCGCAAACGAGAAAGCTGACGATACTCGCCTTCAGCTTGCTCCGTAATAATTGAACGGATCTGATCAAGACTTTCAAGCCCAACATCTTTAGCGAGCTGATCATTAATCTCTGGATCAACAGGTTTTTTCAAAGCTTTTGCTTTGATATCAAATGTTGCTTCTTTTCCAGCGAGCTCTGCAGCCTGATAGTCTTTCGGGAACGTCACTGTAATGACGCGCTCTTCCCCAGCTTTCATGCCATCAATCTGTTCGGCAAATCCAGGAATGAACCCTTCACCACCAATTTCAACGTTAACATCGTTCGCCGTACCACCATCAAACGGAGTACCATCAACTTTACCAACAAAGTCAACTGTAACCACATCGCCCTTCGTTGCAGGACGATCTTCAGAGATGTCCTCAAATTTGCGGCTACGACGTGCAAGGTCAGCCAATGCCTTGTTCACAACTTCTTCGTCAACTTTAGCGGTAAGGCGTGTTAACTTCATTCCTGAAAGATCAGGAACTTCAATTTCTGGCAGCACTTCCAAATCAACCTTGAATTCCAAATCCCCATCCCCTTCAGGAGCAGAGATCAGGTCTACTTTTGGCTGAACTGCTGGGCGCAGGTTATTTTCCTGCATCAGCTTGCTGGTCGCATCATTAACTGCCTGCTCCAACAATTCTGCATTAACAGATGCGCCATAGCGCTGTTTCACTAACGATGCAGGCACTTTACCAGGGCGAAAACCTGGAAGCTTAATCGTAGTTGCCAACTCTGCAAGGCGGGCTTCACGACGAGCCTGCAGGTCAGCTGACGGAACAACAACTGTGAAGGAGCGCTTAAGTCCTTCGTTGAGCGTGGGCGTAACCTGCATAGTCCAGGAAATCCTCTTAGTCTGGTCGTTATAATTCTGAACGAGAACTGCGTTGGTACGGGCGGAGGGACTTGAACCCCCACAACTTGCGTCACCAGAACCTAAATCTGGCGTGTCTACCAATTCCACCACGCCCGCTTACCCCGTTTTTCCGGGGATCGAGTTATCGAACCTTGGAATAGCGCCGTTTAGCGCATGATACACAACTTCACAACAGGGCAGTCACAGGGTTTTTATTCAAATCTACTTTTGAAAGCCTCTCCGCATGCGCTCTGGCTTTTCCCAAAGGCAGATCTAAATCCTCTGCAATTGGCCATCCACCATGATTTAAGCCAGCTAAAATACCAGCCTCTCCATGGAGCCAGACACCTGCACAACTTGCTTCCCATACAGGCATTCCCGCAGCAATTAACGCCGCGATTATCCCCACTAAAGTATCACCCGAGCCTGCTGTAGCCAAAGCTGACGTTGCATGCCCATTAATCGCGACTTGACTATTTGGGGAGGCAATCACTGTATCAGGGCCTTTCAAAACCACCACAGATTGTAGTGTTTCAGCTGCTGCTTGAGCTGCTTCCATACGACTGTTTTTTATAGAGCCGAATATTTTTTCAAACTCACCTATATGTGGCGTAATAACAGCCACCCCACGCAAACGTGATATATCTTCCGCAGCCCATGCTAAGGCACCCGCATCGGCCACGACTGTTTTTTTGGCTTTCAAAAGTGATGGTAAAAATTCGCTAACCTCAGACAATATCAGCCCTGGCCCACATACCCAAACGTTGCGCCGTTTGTCTTCAAGGAGTTCCTCCAAAAGAGAATCGTCGACAACAATTCCTGGATCACCGATTCGATATACCAGTGCAGATTCCTGCGATGTCACAATACGAACCAAACCAGCCCCTGTCCGGCGTGCCGCACGAGCCGCTAAACGCGCAGCGCCAGCCATATGGCTACCACCACACACACTCACAACTCCACGCCGATACTTATAATCATCACTCTTGGACGATGGTAAGCGCCATAAACCTGGCCAATTTAAAACAATTTTTTGCTCGATCGCTTCCTGCGCACTCTGGGGCATTCCAATATCTGCACACACGAGATCACCACATAAAGAAGGCCCCTCTTCCAAAAAGTGCCCTGGCCGCGGCCGAACAAATGTAACCGTTAATAGGCACGGCAAAGCACCCCCTTTAACTTTCCCAGTTAATCCAGAGAGACCGCTTGGGACATCTACTGCCACACGTCGCTTAACGGCTGCCAAAACATCCAGCACCTCAGAACTTACATCTCGTGCCAAGCCTGCACCATAAACAGCATCCACAAGAAGATCTGCCTCTTGAGCGGCTAGCGGGGAAAGTGGAAGAGTTATCCCCTCCCATTGAGCCGCCGCCTTATACGCTGCTGTATTTTCTTGAGGGGGAGCAACGACCATCACTTTAACGGGCCAGCCCCATTGGCTTAATAGACGGGCGGCAACATACCCATCCCCGCCATTATTTCCCGGACCGCATACAACAACGACTTTGCATACAGAAAAGCGACGACGAATTGCCCGTGCAACAACCCACCCCGCATTCTCCATCAAACAAGACACACCGACATCTTCAGACGCGATCTGGTCCATTGCTGCACTTTGCTCTGGCGTTAATAGAGTAAATGCGGATAAAGCCATTTTCATCCCCTCTCAGTTGCCATTTGACGGCGCATAACGACAAATAATTTTGTTATTTTCCTATAACGTAATACAAATACGTTCAGGTAATTTCCCTACTGAATTTCCTGTCTATAGACAGACATGTCGTCTACCTTAACGATGATGAGGATCAATGATAGAACCAATTATCTGGAGCCTCGTGCTCGCCATGCATTTATTGAGCATGACCTATTGGGTTGGCGGATCCATATATTCTTCTCTTGTTGTCCGCTCTACTGTCAGCCTTTTAGACCCCAACCCTAAAGCCTCCGTTCTTCTTCAAAATTACACACGGTTTTTTAAAGGGCTGTGGCAAGTCGTTCCTTTTGCACTTCTTAGTGGATGGGCTCTTATTTTTCATGAAGGTGGCTTTGCAAACGTCAACTGGCCTATCAACCTTATGCAAGTTATTGGCCTTGTTATGGCGATCATCTTTTTTGTAACAGCACGTGGCCCGTTTTTAAAAGCACGACGCGCTTTACGCCCTCAAGTCAGCTTGTTTAACACCTTACAAAAAAGAACGGCGCTTATGGCGATCTTGGGTGTTATAAATATAATTGTCGCTTCTATGGCACACATCTTATAAATTGATACGAGTTACGGGCTAAATATTCTCTTGAAAAACTCTATCCCTTGCTTTTAAAAGGAATTAACGATAACGGATCAGAAAGTAAAAAGGATAAAACTCCTTCCTTTTCAACTCTGGTCCATCTTTAGGCCCTCACTATCAACGAAAGTCTCGAGAGTCATTTGAACGCGAAAACGACCTCTGGTCCTTCCAAAACAAAAAAAACCAATACTCCAGCAAAACGTGGACGCCCCGCCGGTGTACGCAATAAAGCGTCTAAAACGCCCGTAAGTGCTGAACCCAATTCAGAAGTTTCTCAAGAAAACGATAATATATTAGCGGCTGCGGAATCGGCGCCTGCATCAGAAAAGACAGTAGCTCGCAAAAGCCGTGCAAAAACGGTGAAAACAACTAAATCTGAAACCAAAACCCCTGCAAAAAGTACGTCTCGACGCTCAAAAAAAACGCTTCCTGAAGCTTCCTTACCTTCAGAAGAACAAGCTTTTATTGAGCCCGAAGAACCCACTACAGCTTCGAAAAGCAATGCAGTAAAGCAAAAGAAAACAACTGCTTCCAAAACTACGTCTCGTAAAAAGAAGACTGCTATTGAAGAGACAGATACAGCAGACACACAAACCAAACCGAAATCTGTCCGTCGCGGACGTAAATCTGAGGCTAAGAAGGATGATATTCCTTCTCCTTCAGAAGACATCGTCCCTCAGGCACTTACCGACATTGTCGTTGATGAACCTTCGCTCAAAACAGATAACCAGTTCAAACTTCTTGGTTTAAGTGACCCTATAGTCAAAGCCATTGATGAACTCGGTTACACAGAACCTACTCCTATTCAAGCTCAAGCTATTCCTGAGATATTGAAGGGTCATGACGTTCTGGGCGTTGCACAAACAGGGACAGGCAAAACTGCATCCTTTACCCTGCCATTGCTTGAAAAACTTTCCGGCTCTCGTGCGCGAGCCAGAATGCCCCGCTCGCTCATTTTAGAGCCAACACGTGAACTGGCTTTACAAGTAGCCGAAAATTTCCAACTCTATGGAAAGCATCTTCGACTAACTCATGCGCTGCTTATCGGCGGTGAAAGCATGATCGAGCAGAAAGAAGTTCTTAATAAAGGTGTAGATGTCCTAATTGCGACTCCTGGTCGTCTACTCGATTTATTTGGTCGTGGTGGATTGCTTTTGTCTCAAACCGGGCTGCTCGTGATTGACGAGGCGGACCGTATGCTCGACATGGGGTTCATTCCAGACATTGAAAAAATTATTAACCTTCTACCACCACACAAACAAACTCTATTCTTCTCTGCAACAATGGCGCCAGAAATCCGCAAGCTGGCAGATACATTCCTTAAGTTTCCAATAGAAATTACTGTTGCAAGACCGTCATCTGTCGCCACAACGATTGAAGAAGCATATCTTATCGTTGAAGAAGATAATAAAAAACGTACGTTGCGAAAATTATTAAAACAACAAGACGTTCAAAGTGCGATTGTCTTCTGTAATCGTAAACGCGATGTCGACATGGTGCAGCGCTATTTGTCAAAATACTCTATCCCAGTTGGGCATCTTCATGGGGATTTAACCCAATCACTCCGCTTCTCAACATTAGAGCGTTTTAAATCTGGAGAACTAAAAATTCTTGTTTGCTCAGATGTTGCAGCACGCGGTATTGATATCGGTGGGTTGTCTCACGTTTTTAACTTTGATCTCCCTTTCAGCGCAGAAGACTACGTCCATCGTATTGGTAGAACCGGTCGCGCTGGCAAGCAGGGCCATGCCTTCAGTCTGGCTGGACCGAAAGATCGTCGTTTACTAGAAGCGATTGAGAAATTAATTGGAAAAGAAATTCAAAAGATTGAACCTGCTGAAATAGAAACAGTGGAATGGCAATCTGAAGAAGAGAAATCAAATAAATCTCACTCTTCCAATCCTAACTCTACACGCCACAAAGAAGAGATAAAACCAAGCTCCGAAAACGAGAATTATAGAGCCAAACGGAACCGTAATAACAAACGAAGCAATATACCTTCTCGTCATGGGGCTGAGGACTCTGGGGAAATTAATCCTCCTATGCCTCAACAGACACAAGATTATTCTCATTTTCAATCTGTAGAGCTCGCTTCACCGTTCGAGAAAGAAGGTTCTAGAATGGGTTTTGAAGGCGACACCCCTGCCTTTATGCTTGTTCCACGACGTCGCAAAAAGATATCTTCAGTGGCTCAAGAAGATCAATCCCCACACCCTGTCCAACATGACGGTCGTCACTATAATGACAAGTGAGGATATAACGGGGGCTATTTCTGTAAAAGTAGAGGGACTGGGCTATTCAGGGGATGGCTTCGTTAAATATAACGAAGAAAAATTTTTCATTCCGAATACGCTTCCTGATGAAACTCTAAAAATTCGTTTTTCTGGTTCTCGGCCCGAATTAATAGAAATTTTAGAGCCTTCCCAGAACAGAGTGAGCCCTGTGTGTAACCTGTTCAATACCTGCGGGGGATGTGCCCTACAGCATATGTCTCTTCCAGCATTGCTAGACTGGAAAACATCCAAGGTCGCAAATGCATTAAATGGTGCCGGCTTTTCGAACCTACCTCAGCCCAATCAGTATCAAACATCTCCTAAAACACGACGCCGTATGGATTTTGCTATTCAACGGATCCCCGGGAATATTATTCTAGGGTTACACCGCAGGAATGGCGACCCTGTTGATATGCAAGAATGTCAACTTCTTGATGAACGGCTTTTTAATTTACTTCCTGATTTACGTGAGATGCTTTCCCACCTTGGCGCAATAACAGGACGTGCAAGTTTAGTTATTAATTTATTTGATAGTGGAGCAGACTTTACCCTTTCTACTTCTGCCGCCCTCTCTGCCTCAGACCGTATGAAAATTGCTGATTTCACTCAGAAACATCATATCCCTCGCTTTTCATGGCAGGATCCTAAAAATCATATTATCGAAACAGTGGCTCAAACCCAATCTGTTAGACATACTTTTCAGTCAGGCGTTGCCTCTCCTCCGCCTTCTGCATTCTTACAAGCAACGCCAGATGCAGAAGAAAAAATAGTAGAATCCGTTCTTTCCGGTTTACCCGCTCTAAACCGGAAAGACATTATCACTGAACTTTTTGCTGGATGTGGCACACTCACTTTCCCTCTTTCAGAAAAAGGACGTGTCATCGCTTTTGAAGGAGAATCCCAAGCAGCCTCATGCTTAAAACAAGCATCGGGTGGTAAACGAATTGAAAGCCATAACCGAGATTTAATGCGCCGCCCTTTATTACCTCACGACTTAAAATCAACACGTGTCGTTGTGTTAGACCCCCCCTATGGCGGCGCCTCTGCTCAAATGCTTCCCCTTTCTAAATCAACAGTTTCAGATATCGTTTATATCAGTTGTAATCCCACAGCTTTAGAAAAAGACGCTGCCGTTCTCAAAAAAGCTGGATTTTCTGTAATAGACTGGTCTGTTATAGACCAGTTTTTATGGTCCACAGAAGTTGAATCTGTTATTACATTTTCTCGTGATCAAAAACGCATCAAACGTGAAAACTCTCGCCGCACCCACAGCGCCCCTTCTCATTAGGATTTTTAAAAGTAAATCCTGATTCGAGATCTTTAACCTCATAATCCATAACGGTTCCGGTCAAAAATAACGTTGCTTTCCGATCAACGAGCAACGTTAAGCCTTGATCCTCTACGCGTTCATCTGTCGGCAATGCCTCGTTAACAAAATTCATTTCGTAAGACAGACCAGAACAGCCTCGTGTTCCTACGCTAATTCTTAAAATTTGATCTTTATGAGCACCAGAATAAAGATTCCTTAAACGTTCAGCCGCTCTGTCCGATAAAGTCATAAGAGCGGGCAAAGAACGGTGCGTCTGTTGGGTATCGGTCATACTGATAAATCTCTTTTAAAACATGTTCAAAGCTAAACGAGCATCATCACTCATCCGGCTCATATCCCATGGTGGATCCCAAACAATCTCCACTTCGGCATTCGTCACCTTAGGAACTTGCAAAATGGCAACTCGTACCATTTCTGGTAATTCTTGAGCACTCGGGCAATTGGGTGCCGTTAACGTCATCTCAACTTTAACGCGGCCATCATCGTGCAGGTCAATCGCGTAAATGAGCCCCAATTCATAAATATTAACCGGAATTTCAGGGTCATATACCGTAGCAATTGCTGCAATAACAGCATCCTGATCAGGGGATGTGTTTATTACTTCAGTCTGTACAGGCTCTTCTTTTTGATTATCGGTCATAACGCTACTCATGTGAGCATTTTCCTAGCACGTTCAAGGCCCTCTATCAGTGCATCGACATCTTCTTTTGTTGTATAAACACCAAAACTTGCACGAGCTGTCGCATGTAAACCCAATTTTCGAACGAGAGGTTCAGCACAATGCTGCCCCGCCCTGATCGCAATCCCAAGTTGATCGAGCAGTGTTGCTAAATCATGCGGATGTGCTCCATCCATGATAAAAGAAAGAACACCTCCCCGTTGCTCGGGATGGCCAAGAACCTTTAATCCACTCACAGTTTGCAATTGTTGCTCAGCATATTGCGTCAGATCACGTTCATGTTGAGTGATCTTTTCGTAACCAATATCCTCAACAAAGTTTATAGCTGCGGCAAGCCCTATAACCTCAAGAATAGCAGGCGTTCCAGCTTCAAATTTATGAGGAATTTGAGCCCAAGTCGCTTTTTCAAAAGAAACGCTTTGAATCATTTCTCCACCACCTAAAAAAGGCGGCATCGCTTCTAGAATCTCTCTTTTTCCCCATAAAACACCGATCCCTGTCGGGCCGTAGATTTTATGCCCTGTATAGACAAAGAAATCTGCTCCCAATGCCTGCACATCGATTTGATGGTGCACAATTGATTGGGAACCATCAAACAAGATACGGGAGCCATATTTATGAGCAATATCAGCCAACTTCCGTGCAGGAGTAATTGTTCCTAACACGTTTGACATATGGGTAATGGCCACCAAGCCAACCTTCCCATCCGATAATAACGCCTCATATGCATCCAGATCGATATCGCCGCTCTCCAATATAGGGACGACACGCAGCTCTATTCCTGCTCGATCACGCAACATAAGCCATGGAACGATATTTGAATGATGTTCCAACTCTGAAATGAGAACAGCTTGGCCTTTTTTCAAAAGAGAACCATAGCTATGTGCAACAAGATTAATGGCTTCCGTACTGTTTCGAACAAAAACAACTTCATGACGATCATAAGCATTAATCTGACGCGCGATGACGTCTCGTGTATGCTCATACGCTTCTGTTGTTTTCTCGCTCATCCAGTGCAAGCCACGATGAATATTGGCATATTGATGATATGCCGCATCACGCATAGCCTCGATAACACGAGTAGGTTTTTGAGCCGAAGCTGCACTATCTAGAAAAACTAACGGCCGCCCATGCACCTTTTCAGATAAAATGGGAAATTGATCTCTTATTTCAGAATTCATAATGAAATACTCCGCAACAGCACTTCACGAATTTCTTCATCCGCCACAAGGTCCAGCGCATCAATCAAAAAGGCTTGCACCAATATTTCCCGTGCTTGCGCTTCCGGAATTCCGCGTGATCTTAAATAGAAAAGTTGCTCGTCATCTAATGCTCCCACCGTTGCACCATGGCTGCATTTTACGTCATCTGCATAAATTTCGAGCTCTGGCTTACTGTTAATCTGTGCTTTTTCTGAAAGAAGAAGCGCTTGATTCATCTGGTAACCGTCTGTTTTTTGAGCAACCTGATCCACCAGTATTTTCCCTTGGAAAACACCTTGCCCACTCTCAGAAAGAACCGTCTTAACCGTTTGCCTGGAATTACAATCTGGAGCAGCATGATGAATCATTGATGTCAAATCATTCAGGCGTGTTCCATCCACCACCTGTATGCCATTCACGTGCACCGAAGCATGTCTTCCATTCAATACAGCAACAACTTCATGACGAGCCAAATGACCACCTTTATTTAGGGTGAAACTATCGTAATTTCCTCTTTCCTCAACCTGAACAGAGACAATTCCCAAATGTGTACTTTCTGGACTTTCCTTTTGAATCTTTACATGGTGAAGGTGAGCATTTTCTTTAACTACAATATCAAAACGGGGGTTCGTTAAATAAGAACCTTCCCCTACATGAATATCAAAAAGCTTAAGAGACGCCCCCTCTTCCAAAACAATCTTGTGGTGTAAATGCGTTGAAATATGCGCACCTTGTGTCAAAGACACTAGGGCTAACGTCCCTGCATCCACGCCTGCAGGAACAGTAAGCGTCACCCCTTCTGTTCCCAAAGACTCATTTAAAAGAGCCGTAAAATTTTGCTTCAATACCGGGAAAGAAAATCCCGCATTAGACTTAATCTGATCACTCTGATGAGAGTACTGCTCTTGCCTTCTCCCGTTAGCAAAAACAATGCGGCTTTTAGTCTGAGGTAATGATAAACTCTCTAAAAGAGCACTCACTTGCTCCGCAGGAATAGCCTCTGCTTCATGCCATTTTATATCATCAACAGAACGTAAAGACGTATAATGCCATGCTTCAACCTTCCGTGTTGGAAGCGTTGTTTTAAACAAATCTGTTTTTTTCGTTGCTCTTGTACGAAACGCATCAAGAGCAGGCGAAGGTTTTTCTAAAGCTTCAACACTCACGCTGCGGCCTCTAAAAACTGTTTATAGCCCTCTTTTTCAATCATCTTTGCAACTTGTGCACAGCCACTATGAATAATACGGCCATGCGCCATAACATGCACACGATCCGGCACAATATATTCAAGAAGACGCTGATGATGTGTGATAACAAGCGCAGAAAAATCAGGCGTGCGCAATGAATTAACGCCTTCTGCTACAATACGAAGCGCGTCAATATCCAATCCACTATCGGTTTCATCAAGAATGGCTAAGGAGGGCTGCAAAAGTCTCATTTGCAAGACTTCATTGCGCTTTTTCTCACCACCGGAAAAACCAACATTAACAGCACGCTTTAACATCTCATCTGACATAGAAAGATGTTTCGTTTCCGCACGAACGGCTTTCAAAAAAGCAACGGCATCCAACTCATCTTCGCCACGTGCCCGGCGCACAGCATTGACAGCTGTTCTTAAAAAATTGGCATTATTGACCCCAGGAAGTTCCACAGGGGACTGCATAGCCAAAAATACACCTAAAGCAGCTCGCTCTTCAGGTTCTAATTCAAGCAGGTTTTGCCCTTTAAAATAAGCACTCCCACCTGTTACTTCGTAATCTTCACGCCCTGAAAGAACATAAGATAGTGTGGATTTTCCAGATCCATTTGGCCCCATAATGACATGAACTTCACCTTTAGGAACCTCAAGGTCTATCCCTTTTAAAATATCCTTAGGTGTTCCATCCGCATCGATACGGGCCTTTAGGCCTTGAATTTTAAGAAAATCGCTCATCTTAACCTACACTTCCTTCAAGACTGATCTGGAGTAATTTTTGTGCTTCAACCGCGAATTCCATTGGTAATTCTTTAAGCACTTCTCGACAAAAACCATTCACAATCATTCCCACAGCATCCTCTTCAGATAATCCACGGGAACGGCAATAAAACAATTGATCTTCTGAAATCTTGGACGTGGTTGCCTCATGCTCAACACGCGCTGTCATATTCCGATTTTCAATATATGGTACGGTATGCGCACCACATTGATCACCAATCAGAAGACTGTCACACTGGGTGAAGTTACGTGCATTCCGTGCTTTTGGCTGCATGCGTACCAACCCACGATATGTACTATCAGAATGTCCCGCTGAAATGGTTTTAGCAATAATCGTTGAACGTGTGTTCGGAGCTAGATGAATCATCTTGGTTCCGGTATCTGCCTGCTGATGGTTATTCGTTACCGCAACAGAATAAAACTCTCCAACAGATCCTTCTCCCGCTAAAATACAAGACGGATATTTCCATGTTATAGCAGAGCCTGTCTCAACCTGCGTCCAAGAAATCTTGGAGCGTGCACCACGGCAGGCGCCACGCTTGGTCACAAAGTTATAGATCCCACCACGGCCTTGATCATCACCAGGATACCAGTTTTGTACGGTAGAATATTTGATCGACGCATCATCCATAGCCACGAGTTCAACCACGGCCGCATGTAACTGATTTTCATCGCGTTGAGGAGCAGTACAGCCTTCCAAATAAGAAACCGTCGCACGCTCTTCTGCTATAATAAGGGTCCGTTCAAACTGACCTGTATTGCGTGCATTAATTCGAAAATACGTCGATAATTCCATTGGGCAACGTACGCCCGCAGGAACATAAACAAACGACCCATCCGTAAAGACAGCCGAATTTAGTGCAGCAAAGAAATTATCGGCAACAGGAACAACAGATCCCAAATACTTTTTCACAAGGTCAGGATATTCCCTAATCGCTTCTGAGATCGGGCAGAAAATCACACCCGCATCAGCTAACGTCTTACGGAAAGTCGTTGCAACAGAAACGCTGTCGAAAACGGCATCTACAGCCACTGGAGGACGTGCCTCAGCCCCTTCCACACCAGCAAGAAGTGCCTGCTCATGAAGAGGAATTCCTAGCTTTTCGTATGTTTTGAGCAGCTCTGGATCAACCTCATCCAAACTCTTTGGGCCGTCTTTTTTCTTGGGACGTGCAAAATAATGTGCATCCTGATAATCAATCGGAGGATGCTTCACCTTTGCCCAATCGGGGTCTTCCATCCCTTGCCAAGAGCGGAATGCCTTCAAACGCCATTCCAGCATCCATTCCGGTTCTTCTTTCTTCTCTGAAATCAGGCGGACAGTATCTTCATTTAGCCCTTTAGGAGCGATATCCATTTCGATATCAGTCTCGAAGCCCCATTCATAACTGGACTTCGCAAGCTGCTCGACTGCTTCACGGGTTTCGGTCACAGCTGGCATGATATCGTCTCCTTATTCAATCGGATCAACAGCTGAGATAAGTTCCATATCCAGCGTGTCCAATGATGTTGTATTATTTCCCTTACGTTGCTTCACCGGCGAATGACGCTTCATATCCGCTAATGTAATACCATTCAGCGTTTTAAGAAGCGCATCATTCACCATATCCCATTGGCCGGATAGACTGCATAAGGAGCTATGCTCACATTCGCGTCCATCACAACAAGCTGTAATTGAGATAGGACCATCAACGGCTGTGATTACAGCTGCAATTGTAATATTTTCTAGCCCGTGTGCGAGTTTATATCCCCCCCGCGCTCCACGGTGAGAAATAATCAACCCACTCGCTGCAAGACCTTTCAAAAGCTTTGCAACAGTTGGTTCTGGCACACCCGTCCCTTTCGCCAAGGTTGAGGCCGTCGCCAGTCCTTCCTGATCCCCTAAGTGAACGAGAAGTACCGTTGCATAATCGGCTAATTTTGAAAGCCTTAACATAACTGTTTACCCACAAATCAATTAATTTAAGACTTGTGTAGTCCTAATTTTGTTTAAATGGACTATCTTCCTTAAAAGGTCAAGGTCTTTCTCTATTTCACGTGGGCTCAATGCAAGGGGAATTCTTCTGTTTAAATTCCCATTATCAGCTTTGAAAGAGCCTCTAAAACAGCTCCAGCGAAAAAACCAAAAACAGTTCCGTTAATTCGAATATATGTCAGGTCTTTTCCAACCCCTTGCTCTAACCGTCGGGTCAAAACATCTGCATCCCACCCGGCCATTACATTGGCTATAAAGCCAGACAATTTTCCACGAAGTGTTGGCAATGTTCTAAAAAGGGCTTCCTCCAACATCTGATTAATTTTGATCTTTAAATTCTCATTTTCACGTAAAGAAATAATAAAACTATTGATAGTCGTCTCTAAAACCGCAGCATTCCACCCATCTTCACGGGTACTATCATCCTCTATTACGAGACGAAGTTTTTCCCAAAGCTCTCCGCTCCATGCTTTCAAGCTAGAGTGGGTAACAATCGCTCCAATCGCTTCAGATATATCGTTTCGTCTTTCAGGGTCATTCTCCATCTTATCAATCTCAGCACGAACCCACGAGGTGAACCCTTGCCGTATTTCCGAATCCATCGGGTCAACACGGTCCATTTCCGCCTTAATGGAGGATAAGACCCGTCCTGACACAGATGCGCCTATAGCCCACCCTAAAAAACGTCCCCCTTGTTCCCTTACACGATCTTCTACAAACTGCTTAAAATCCCCTTCACGAGCAGCAACTGTATTCTTCAATTTGCACAACAAGAACGACAAAACTTCCTGATGTAATTCACTCTCCACCATTGCCTTCATTCCACGGGCAACGAGATGCGTCATTTCTTCCCCATTCAAAAGAACAGACATAACTTTTGAGAGAGCTGAAACAGCACTGCCATCTTCAACACGATTCAATAGGCCTGGGATACTTGAGCGTAAGGTATGAATAAGATTTTGCTTGACGCTCGGAGCATCTAAGGTTTCGGCAATAATTTTAGGCAGATCAATTTGATGTAAAACTTTTCTTACATTTTCATCCGTAAAAAACTGTTCTGAAATAAATCTTCCTAAAGATTCCCCTAAACGTTTTTTTTGTCTTGGGAGTATCGCTGTGTGTGGAATCGGTATTCCCAACGGATGCCGAAACAAAGCAACAATAGCAAACCAGTCTGCCAACCCTCCAACGACTCCCGCCTTAGAACCTGCCCTTATCAAATCCAAAAAAAGATTGTCTTGTTGTATATATTTTGCCGAGAGCCATGTTGTCCCGACGGCGACAGCCCCCATACAAACAAGAAGGCCACCGGCAAGATGGGTCGGAGAATATTTTTCTCTTAAAACGTTTTGTTTTAAATTTTCTCTTTCATTCTGCGACATATTTTATCCAAAACCATCCAATATTATCATCTATATGCAGTAAGACGCTCGGAACAAGGTTGCGCTTCATCACAGAGCGTGGAACATATCAGTTCCGTTTTAGTTCAATCCCGCAGAAGCGAGACTGTTTTCAATGTCTGACCGCGCCTCCTCCCGGCTCGACACCTCTTTATCAACATATATCGAGAATATGTCGTCTCATCTTAACCAAGACCGTGACGGCCTCAGTAAGCTTATTACACAGATTGGTAACAGTCTCGATCATAATGAAGCCGAAAAAATTTCCCAGCTTGAGGATATTGTTCGCTCTATCCGCGACGAATATTTCATTCAACGCGCCAATCACCTGCGCCAATATGTTGGTTTAGAAGATCAAGCTCCTGAAGAGCGGTTAAAAGCTGTCGCCAAAGCCCTCGTTAACCAAAAATCAACTCCTGATCTTTTAACCATTCCAGAAATTGCAGCTGTTTTTACTGCGCATCCCACCTTTGCTCTCTCTGACAATGTTTACGCTCTCCTTGCAGAACGTGCGAGCAATCCTCAAACACATATCCCTACTTTAAAGACACATCGCCGTAGTGGGGCTCCAACCCTCGCCCACGAACAATCTTTAGCATTAGCGGCCATTTTAAGAGGACGGGATGCTTTAGATGACCTCACTCTTGCCCTTTTAAAAGAGATGGAGAGCCGCTGGCCTGACACTAAGACAACGGAAAATATTGATCCGTCCCCTGTCATTTTAGCAAGCTGGGTCGGGTTCGATACAGATGGTCGCAATGACATTGGGTGGTGGGATACCATTCGCATTCGGCTAGAATTAAAACAAACCCAACTTGAGCGTCTTGAAACGGGTTTAAAAAATATTGGCCTGAATGAATCCGCTCTTGCCATGCGTATACGCCGCGCCATTGAAGCTGTAAGAACCCAGCATGCGGCCTGCCCTTCAGGAAAAGACGCTACTCCGGAAGACATTAATAGCTTTGCTCAAGTTCTTATTTCTCACCGTGAGCAAGCACTTCTGGACGCCAAAGAACTTATCCCTCTCTTTCATGATGCATCCCATACCCTCAATACAGAACAAGCACTAACACTCCGCGTCTTACGTGCGGGGTTCATGAGCCACGGGCTTGGGATTGCACATATCCATACACGCCTTAATGCTGCACAAATTTATAACGTGGCACGAACACGCCTTGGCTTAACGGATGATCCAGCTCTTCCATCAAGACGCAGAGTCCTACTGGCACGTATTGATGATGCATTAAGCAATTTAACCCCTAAAGATGTTAATTTTGGATCGTTACTCGTAGAGCCAGCTTCAGCTACACGCTTAATGATGACTATGGCCCAAATCCTGAAGCATATTGATTCAGGGTCTCCTATTCGCTTCCTTATTGCTGAAACAGAAAGCGGCTATACTCTCTTGGCCACGCTCTGGCTGGCACGGTTATTCGGCATTAAAGATCATCAAATCGAAATTTCTCCCCTCTTTGAAACTGAAAGTGCTCTCGAAAATGGCGAAGTCATTCTCGAAGAAGCATTCCATTCTCCTCATTGGCGAGATTATTTGCGGGCAAATGGCCGCCTTTCTCTTCAATTTGGCTATTCTGATTCAGGACGGTATGTTGGCCAGCTTGCCGCCACCAACCTTGTTGAACGCCTCAGAATGCGCACGCTTGCTCTGCTGAAAGAGCACGACCTTGAGGACGTGTCACTCACACTTTTTGATACTCATGGGGAAAGCATTGGTCGTGGAGCACACCCTTTCTCTCTTCGCCAACGTTTAGATTATTTTTCTCCTGCTCGTACACGATTAGCCCTTCAAAAAGCAGGGATTGGCTGCCGGGTTGAAACAGCATTCCAAGGCGGAGACGGCTATACCCTGTTCGGAACGAAAGAAATTGCGGCATCCACAATCGCAACTCTAGCGGAACATATTGCTCATCCACCTCAAAAACTTAACGATCCTATTTACGAACGCCCTGATTTCGCAGCTGATTTCTTTTCAACCATCGCGCTCGATATGAGCGCTTTAGTAGATGATCCGGGATATGCTGCACTTTTGAGTGCCTTTGGCCCTTCTCTGATTGATAAAACCGGATCTCGCCCTTCTGCTCGTCAATCTGACGCAGCAACGGTAACGCGCATTACACACCCTAGCCAATTACGTGCCATTCCTAATAATGCAATCTTACAGCAATTAGGGTGGTGGGCGAACGTATTGCACGGCTTGGGAAATGCGGCTCAACGCCATCCTGAAACATTTGAACAGCTCGTTAATAGCTCTCCGCGCTTTCGTGAGGCTATGGACTTCGCACGCAAAGCCCTCGCCCACTCAGACCTTGAAGTCCTAAGGGCTACCATTCGGCAGCTTGACCCGGGAACATGGCTGGACCGAGCATCCCTTGCTACAGATGAAGAAGCGCGTCAGCACTTTTTAACGATCTCACGCGGCTTGGAAAACCTTCGTTTCTGGACGAGTGCTCCAGCCATGTTTAGACGTATTCAAACAGACCATATTGCCCTTCGTGCAGCATGGCCAGATGCGCCACATATGGAGAGCCATGAAAAACTTCTTCACGGTATTCGTTTTGCCCTGATTGATCGGCTCTGGGTTCTTTCAACAAATATTCCATACTTTGGGCCCCGTAATAATCTTACACGTGAAGCCATCACAAATCTGATCCTGTGTTTGGATATTCCTCGCGCTTTAAGATTATTAGATGATCTCTTTCCGATCACCGCTCTCAACATTACAAATTATGATTTTGGAGAGCTTGGAAATGCAAGTGATGCAGATGGGTTCGCCCGTGAGCATACCGAGATTTTCCAGCCTTTAAAACGTTATTTTGATCTTTTACGCGAGGTAGGAATTGCGATTATGCATGCTAATCAAGCTTTTGGTTAATTAAAACGGTATCGAAACTACTTGCTTGCTTTTATAGGTTAGTCCAAGAGAGAACTTGGTCAATTTTATTAAAAAGTTCTCTCTCATGATTCATAAAACTCTTATTTTTAGCGCTGCCACACTTTTAAGTACCTCTTTAGCTGTGGCAGCCACATCTCCCCCAAAAATATCAGATGAAAGCGTAACAAGCGGAAATGTCGTAATTGATGGAACGACCATTTCCTACCATGCTGTTGCAGGCACCCTTCTTGTTCATGGCAATAAATATGATGATTCCAACCAAATTCTACTTAAGCGTGGAATAAATATTGATAACCCCAAAGAAGAAGACAAAAACCCACCTGTCACTTCTATGTTTTTTACAGCTTATTTTAAAGACGGGGCTCCTTCTAATAAACGGCCTATTACTTTCTTATACAATGGCGGCCCTGGTTCTGCTTCTATTTGGCTCCATATGGGAACGTTTGGCCCAATCCGTGTAAACACACCAGGAGATCAACACTTACCTGCTGCTCCTTACGCTTTACAGAACAATCAGCAATCTCTTTTAGATGTTTCTGATATCGTTTTTATTGATGCCCCCGGGACAGGCTTTTCGCGTATTGCTGGTAAAAATGCAGCAAAAGAATTCCTTGGAGTTGATGGAGACGCCACTGCCTTTACACACTTTATCGCGCAGTTCTTAGCAAAATATAACCGTTATAATTCTCCCAAATATCTCATGGGAGAAAGCTATGGGACTTTACGCTCTGCATTGGTCGTTAATTTATTAGCGCAAGACGAAAGTATTGATTTCAATGGTGTAATCCTTCTCTCTCAAATCCTTAATTACACCAATAATAATGATACCCCTCAGCTTAATCCGGGAATTGATGATCCATATATTCTCTCCCTTCCCACTTATGCCGCTACAGCATGGTATCACCACACTCTTCCTCATGAACACACTGACCTTAAAGCTTTTCTAAAAGAGGTAGAAAACTTCTCAACTCATGATTATGCCCTCGCTCTGCTGCAAGGGGCAGATTTAAGCGAGACTAAAAAACAAGGTATTGCGAATAAGATACATGAATATACGGGGTTATCAGCCGATTATATTCTGAAATCGAATATCCGTGTTAATAGCGGCCAATTTGAGCAACAACTTCAAAGTAAAACAGGCTTAACGACCGGCCGGCTTGATACGCGGTATTCTAGCCCAGCCTTAGACCCTCTTAGTAAGGAAGCAGAATATGATCCACAATCAAACTCCATTAGTTCCGCTTATGTTTCTTTATTCAATGAATATGTTCGTAATACCTTAAAATATGGAAATAATGATACCTACCGCTTATCAAACCCCGATACATCTTGGGACTTCAATCACACGCAATATGGTTTATCTTCACAAAGTGCATCCCTAGCCAACGTCATGAACGATCTTGCCATGGCTATGAAGACCAACCCTAATTTACATGTTTTTCTCAATAGTGGGTATTATGACCTTGCTACCCCTTATTACGAAGGTGTTTATGAAATGAAACATCTTCCAATACCCGATAGCTTACAAAAGAATATTCAATATGCCCAATATACATCCGGACACATGGTGTATGTTGACCCGAACGCTTTGCAACAACTCCATGATAATGTGGCTACATTTATCAGGCAGACTGATAATTTACATTAAACGCATAAAAAAAGCCGACTGGAATATTCCAGTCGGCTTTTCTTCGAGCATACGAAATTAAGCGGATTGAGCCATAATTTCTTCTGCCACGTTACGTGGAACAGGATCATAATGATGGAACTGCATTGTAAAGGAAGCACGTCCTTTTGTTGCAGAACGTAGGTGAGAAATGTAGCCAAACATTTCTTTCAAAGGAACCTGCGCACGGATCATAACAGTTGAACCAGATGTTTCTTGGTTCTGAATGATACCACGACGACGGTTCAAGTCACCAACGACGTCACCAACGTGATCGTTTGGCGTTGTGATCTCAACATCCATGATTGGCTCAAGAATAACTGGACCAGCTTTCTTCATACCTTCACGGAAGCAAGCTTTAGCAGCAATTTCGAAGGCAAGAGCTGATGAGTCAACATCATGGTACTTACCGTCAAGCAGCGTAAACTTGAAGTCTACCGTTGGGAAGCCAGCAAGAACACCCGTGCTTGATTGCGCACGAATACCTTTTTCAACAGCAGGGATATATTCTTTTGGAACAGATCCACCGACCACTTTATTTTCAAATGTGATCTCATCTTTTTTATCAGATGGAGCAAATTCGATTTTAACTTCAGCGAACTGACCAGAACCACCAGACTGTTTTTTATGCGTATAAATTTCAACGTGAGGCTGAGTAATTGTCTCACGGTAAGCAACCTGTGGCGCACCGATGTTCGCATCAACGCCATATTCACGACGAAGACGGTCAACGATAATATCAAGGTGAAGCTCACCCATTCCAGAAAGAATGGTCTGACCTGTTTCTTGATCTGTCTTTAGCTGAAGTGACGGATCTTCTGCTGTAAGCTTCTGAAGAGCAAGCGTCATTTTTTCGACGGCGTCTTTTGTTTTTGGCTCAACAGAAATATCGATAACAGGAACTGGAAACTGCATACGTTCCAAGACAACTGGATCAGCGCCGTCTGCCAAAGTATCACCTGTTACAGTGTCTTTCAAACCAACGAACGCAGCAATATCACCAGCACCTACTGACTTTACTTCCTGACGCTTATCAGCATGCATCTGGAACATACGGCCAACACGTTCTTTATGACCCTTGGTTGTATTAAGGATCGTGTCACCTGAGTTCAGAACGCCACGATAAACGCGAACGAAGGTTAGCGTACCGTATTTGTCAGAAATAATTTTGAAGGCTAGGCCCGCAAATTTTCCGTCTGGATCCACTGGAATGATAGGAAGGAAGTTTTCATCAACTTCTTCGTCTTCTGGTGGAGCAATACGAATACCTTCAACTTCATCAGGAGCTGGAAGATAATCAATAACAGCATCAAGAAGAGGTTGAACGCCCTTATTCTTAAAGGCTGTACCACACATAACTGGACGGAATTCACCGCTGATTGCACCTTTCTTGATGCATTTTTTCAGCGTTGCAATATCAACGTCACCCTTCTCGAAATACTCTTCCATTGCAGCATCATCAACTGCCAAAGCTGTATCAAGAAGTGTTTGACGTGCTTCCGCTGCTTTTTCTTTCAAATCAGCAGGGATTTCTTCGTAGTGGAATTTAGCGCCGAGCTCGCCACCTTCCCAAACGATTGCACGCATCTCTACAAGATCAACCACACCTACGAAGTTGTCTTCTGCCCCGATTGGCAGCTGTAGAGGAACAGCAACGATATCAAGCTTTTCTTTAAGCGTATCAAATGCGCGATAGAAATCTGCACCAACACGATCAAGCTTATTGATAAAGATGATACGAGGAACGTTATAACGGTCTGCCAAACGCCAGTTTGTTTCTGACTGAGGCTGAACACCAGCAACACCTTCAATAACGAAAATTGCACCGTCAAGAACGCGCAATGAACGGTTCACTTCGATGTTAAAGTCGATATGGCCTGGGGTGTCGATAATGTTGATGCGGTGGTCATTCCACTCACATGTAACAGCAGCAGACGTAATCGTAATCCCACGCTCACGTTCCTGTGCCATATAGTCAGTGGTTGTATTACCATCATGCACTTCACCAATTTTATGGGAAACGCCTGTGTAGTACAGAATACGTTCTGTTGTCGTGGTCTTACCAGCATCAATATGAGCTGTAATACCAATGTTACGGATCTTCGAGAGTGCCGATTTGGCTTCCTGAACGCTTTCGGACATGGAGAACCTCCAAAATGCAATAAAAGGTGTTCCAGTTATGACTGAAACACCTCCGCTGCGACTTAGTTAAAATATTCTAAAGTCGAACTTGTTGAGTCCCAGTGATGGCTGAATGAAGCAGACCACCATGGTTTTCAAGAGTAATCTTTAATATTTCGGCACAAAACCGAAAAAAAGATTCTCAGGCAGTCTGGGCAGCCTTGCGTTCCTGAACGCGTAAAATACGACGTTTAATAACCTGTGCTTCTTCTGGAAGCTTACGGTTTGACGTACCCAGCAAAAACGAATCCAACCCACCGTTATGCTCAATCGTACGAATACCCTTCGTAGAAAGGCGCATACGTACTGGAGCACCCAGAATATCGGAGATCAGCGTGGTCTCCTGTAGGTTAGGGAGAAAACGACGACGGGATTTATTATTAGCGTGACTGACGTTATTCCCCGTCAGCACGCCTCTGCCCGTGACCTGGCAACGGCGAGACATGGTAAAACTTTCCTCGATGCTGGATTGACGCAGGACAGCGAGGTCCAGCGTGTTCCGTAAATCAGGCGCGGCTTATGGCGGATTTTTGAACTTTAGTCAAGTCCCTGTAAGTAAATCGCCAGCTTGCGCCAACCACATAGCGGCATAATACCCGTTTTTTTTCAAAAGATCTATATGTGTTCCGCGCTCAATAATTTTTCCTTCATGCAAAACAATAATCTGATCTGCATCTTGAATTGTTGATAGCCGATGCGCGATAATAACCGTTGTACGCAGCCGGGAAAGCACGCTTAATTCATTTTGTATCGCACTTTCCGTCTGAGTATCCAAAGCACTTGTTGCTTCATCCAAAAGCAAGATACGAGGATCTTTTAGTAACACGCGCGCTATAGCAACGCGCTGTTTTTCTCCACCTGAAAGTTTTAACCCTCTCTCCCCAACGATAGTATCATATTTTTCAGGAATTTTTTGAATAAAGGCGTCAATCTGCGCTTTTTTTGCCGCGTTCTCTATATCCTCAAAAGAAGCAGACAAATCACCATATGCAATATTCTTCCCTATTTCCGCATTAAAAAGTACCGTATCTTGGGGAACAATCCCTATAATTTTATGTAAATTCTCTTGAGCAATATTTTTAAGATTATATCCATCAATAAAAATTGCCCCCGACGTGGGGTCATAAGCCCTGGTGAGCAAACGGCCTAATGTCGATTTGCCTGATCCTGTATGGCCGACGATAGCAAGTGTTGTTCCCGCAGGAACTTCAAAAGAGATATCCTGTAAAATAGTCCGTTTCTCGTCATAAGCAAAACCAACATGATCAAACTTAATCGTTGCAGCCTCTCCATCCTTAAGCTTGAAGGGTAAAGAAATAGCATTCTCCGAATCTAGAATTTCAGAATTAGTCGCAAGAAGCTCTAAATAATTTTCGAGATCAACACGGGCATTTCTCCACCCCGCTCCAACATAATTCAGCGCAGCGACAGAGCTATATAAACTGCTCAAATAACTGCCTATTAACACAAATTGAGCCACAGCTATTTTATGATGAACAATGTCAAACGCGGCTAACGATAACAGAACTGTTGTCGTTATTACGATCAGTAAACTCCGACACATTTGCGAAATATTAACCAATCGTTGCAGATAAATTTCAGCAGAAGCCCATTGTTTTTTCTTCTCATCATAAAGATGAATCTCTCGAGAAATATTCGCAAAACTACGCACAGTTTCAAAGTTTAAAATACTATCAACAAGCTGATGCTGAGCTTGTGTATTCACAAGATTTCTTGCCCGACGCGCAGCCATTCGCATTTTTGTAAAATAATAGGATGTAGTGGCGTATATCATGATCGCTACGATTAAAATTGCGACATATCGCCAATCAAAGACACGTAAAATAACAACAAATGTCATACTCAGCTGCAAAACGTTGGGTATAACATTGAAAAGAACGAGACTAAGAACTGTGCCAACAGCATCAGCCCCTCGGTCCAAGATACGTGTTAACGCGCCTGTTTGCCGATTAAGATGAAACCGCACACTCATTTTGTGTACGTGCTCAAGACCCGCAACAGCCACACGCCTTTGTAGATCTGTTTCAACAGGCACAACCAAGATTTCACGCCCAGCAGTTGCTAGCGCTGAAACAGTTCGAACAATCGCATATTGAAGAATCAACCAGACAGGCACAGCGAGTAATAATCTTTGAGCCGATAGCGTGCCCACCATTCGGCTAAACAACAACGGCGTCACAACAGAAGCAACGCTTTCAAGCAATAATAAAACAACAGCTAGGCTGATGCGCCAATAAACAAATAATAAGTTATCTGGGCGTATTTTGTGCCAAAGCTGAGTAAGCGAGAGCATCTTTGGCAACGAATCATATTTCTTAAACATATAAAAACATGCAAAAGATAACGGTCATTCTGCACTCATTCCATCTTAGTAATTTCTGCATTCTGTCCAAGGCTTTATGATCGACTCAACATTACTTCCTTTCATACAACACATTAAAGCCTGTAAAAGCGCCAACCTTCCGGGAAAATATATCCCTCTTTCTTACCATGAAAAGATTATTGGCTGGATCGCACCTCAATATTCTTCTTTTCTTACTCAACTAGGGTATCTTCAATCGGGCACAGGATTCCATATTACTTCAGGTCATCAGCTTTTATCCCTCAGCAATAATCTGGCAGAGCTAAACGCTTACAAACCGCATAATGAACTCTTTGATGTGCGCGCACAAAAAGATGTTGTTATCGGTCAGGTGGATCGTGGTGCTATCCCTATTCTCGGCTTAAATGCGGAAGGGATACACCTCAACGGTCTTGTAAAACAAGGTGATAAGCTGATGCTATGGGTAGCCAAACGCAGCATGAATAAGCGTCTTGACCCGGGTAAACTCGACCATCTTGTTGCAGGCGGCATGAGTACTGGCCTCACCCCCAACCTAACAGTCCTCAAGGAGGCTCAAGAAGAAGCTGGGATCCCTCCCGAGTTAGCTCAACAAGCCAAGCATGTCAGCACACTACACTATGCGCTAGAACGCCCAGAAGGGCTTCGTAGAGATCTTTTACATTGTTATGACTTAATTCTTCCTGAAAGTTTCACCCCCATCGCCGAGGATGGAGAGGTCGAAAGTTTTTCTCTTTTACCAATTCAAGATGTTTTTCAGATTGTTAAAAACACTAATGACTTTAAATTTAACGTAAATCTTGTATTAATCGATTTGTTTATCCGACATAATTTATTCAACAGCAAAGAAAAAGCCACCTTAAGCAACTTGCTTAATGAGTAATACGTTTCTTTTTCTCTCGTTTATCTATCATCAATAGATAAATTTTCAGGATCAACATGAACGACACGTCACCTTCAAACACCTCCCCTGCTATTCCCGTAGAAAGCTCAGATTCTACAGGCTCTCTGCAAAGACGAGCACGCTTGGGGTTATATTTATTCCTTCTTTTAATAGGATTATACACTCTCAAAAACTTCCTACCTGCCATTTTATGGGGAGGCGTCTTTGCTATCTCCTTGTGGCCACTTTACCGACGCGTTGAGAGAAAGGTAGGTAAAACAGACTGGTTGCCACTCGTTTTTACTACATTTATTGCTCTTATTTTTCTTGTACCTGCTTCTCTCGTCGGGGTTAAACTTGCAGACGAAATTCAGAGCGCCCTTCAATGGATTAGTGATGTCCGCGATAATGGTATTCCTATGCCAGAATGGGTGCCTCACCTTCCTTTTGGAGCAGCACAAGCTACGGCTTGGTGGCAAAATCACTTAACGAGCCCTCAGCGCTTATCTCACCTGCTTCATTCTGTAGATATTAGCCATAGCATGCAGATGACAAAGCAGGTTGGCTCTCAAGTTCTACGGCGCGGCACTCTTTTTGCCTTTTCTTTGCTCACACTCTTCTTCCTCCTCAAAGACGGCGATTATGTCATTGAGAAAAGCCTAGTCGGATCACACCGTCTTTTTGGTAGACAAGGAGAAGATCTGGCCAAGCAAATGATATCTTCAATCCATGGAACACTTGCAGGGCTCGTACTTGTAGGTATTGGCGAAGGTGTTATCATGGGAGTAGCCTACGCATTTACGGGTGCACCACAGCCGCTTTTATTCGCAATGTTAACAGCCGTTGCCGCGATGATCCCTTTCTTGGCATGGCCAACCGTTGGACTGGTATCACTCTTACTTCTTGCAAAAAGCAGCATGGTAGGTGCCATCGTCGTAGCGGTATTAGGATCTGTCGTTATTTTCGTAGCAGATCATTTTGTCCGCCCAGCCCTTATTGGAGGAAGTACCAAAATGCCATTCCTATGGGTTCTACTCGGTATTCTGGGTGGTGCTGAAACTTGGGGTCTGCTTGGGTTATTCCTTGGTCCAGCCATTATGGCTGCAATACACCTGCTCTGGACCCTATGGACAGAGGAACCATCAGATAACCCTAAAAAGGAAATAATTTAATTTCTTGAAACCGCAGAGTTTGGTCGGGCAGGCGGGATTCGAACCCACGACCCCCAGTCCCCCAGACTGATGCGCTACCAGGCTGCGCTACTGCCCGTCACTCTGCGGTGAAAAGTGCTTTAACAGGCTAAACTAAATACTGCAACGACTATTTTTTCAAGCGGGCAAAAGAGCCCGCAAAGCTTGCAACTCAACAAGAATTTCTTTTAACTCTTTACGTAAAAGATTATTCTCATTTTCTAAACTCTGATTTTTTTCCATCAAAGTAAAAAGCTCTTTTTCAAACTCATCTTCAGCGTCAGAAGATGTTCGCTCCTCTTCATTTCTTTCATCACTTTGAGCAGACATTGCTAATTCATTCTCTGTCGACGCAGCAGCTTGCTCGACTAATAGAGGTTCTTCCTCAATACTATTTTTTACCTGCTCTTCTGTATGATGCGCTTTTTGTGCTTTCAAAATACGCAAAACAGCATGAGGTTTATAACCATGGGTATAAAGTAACTCAGATATTAATTTTAATTTTTCTATATGTTCCGGATTGTAATACCGTCTACCACCTTCTCCTCGGAAGGGTTTTACACCGGGATAAATTGTCTCCCACGCCCGTAAACGATGCTGAGGAATATGCAGCTCATCTGCTACTTCGCTAATCGTTCTATAAGCATCTGGAGCTTTAGACGTCTTAGTCTGAACAGGCTTTGCAGAAACAACGTTTTCACCAAATTCGTCAGAACTACCCGTCATTATAAATACAACCTTTTATTATTTTTCTACGCCACTCACACGATCTCGGAGCAATTGTGAAGGACGAAAAATTAAAACATTTCTTGGTGCTATTGGAACCTCAACGCCGGTCTTCGGGTTTCGGCCAATGCGTTCACCTTTTTGTCGAATAGAAAAAGTTCCAAAGCTGCTCAACTTAACAGAATCACCCTCTTCCAGAGCGAAAGAAATAATTTCCAAAACGCTCTCCAAAACAGAAGAAGACTCCTGCCTAGACAACCCAACACGATTATGTACGTGTTCAACTAGATTCGCGCGTGTCACAGTATCCATGCAAACAAGTTACATGACCTTCACAGACAAACCAAGAAATCAATTGTAACATTAAAAAATATTTGATCCTCTTTACATACGGATCAAAGCAGAACCCCAAGTCAAACCACCGCCTAAAGCTTCCATCAGAACCAAGTCATTTTTCTGAACACGTCCATCCTGTACTGCTTCATTTAAAGCTAAAGGGATGGATGCCGCAGAAGTATTAGCGTGCCGATCTACGGTAACAACCACCCTATCTGAAGGAAGAGAAAGTTTTTTAGCCATACCCTCAATAATTCTCAGATTGGCTTGGTGAGGAACCAACCATTTTACATCCTCACCTGTTAAATGATTGCTTTCCAATGCTTCATCGACAGCCTGAGACAGTTTAACAACGGCATGACGAAAAACTTCACGCCCAACCATTTTTAATTGTTGCGTTGTTCCAGCACACCCGACACCACCATCGACATAGAGCAAATCACCTGTCCGACCGTCAGAATGCAAATGGGTAGATAAAACGCCTTGGCCATCTTCAGCGCCGGATTCCAATAAAACAGCTCCAGCACCATCACCAAACAACACACAGGTTGTGCGGTCATTCCAATCCAATAAACGTGAAAAAACTTCACTTCCAATTACAAGAATTTTTTTTGCGCTACCAGATTGGATCAAAGAATTTGCTGTAGCTAAAGCAAATATAAACCCTGAACACGCAGCGCTCACATCAAAACCAAAGCCTTTTTCCATTCCCAGTAAGGCCTGAACCTGAACGGCTACAGCTGGAAACACTTTATCGGGCGTTGATGTCGCGACAATTACAGCATCAATTTCTTTTGAAGAAACACCAGCCTGCTCAAGAGCCCGTTGAGCAGCAAGGGCAGCCATACTTGCCGTTGTCTCATCTTCTGAAGCGATGTGGCGCTGTTCAATACCTGTACGTGTCTTAATCCACTCATCTGAGGTATCCACCTTCTGCGCCAACTCCGCGTTTGTGATGACTTGACGAGGTAAATACCCACCAACGCCCGTTAAACGAGCCCGACAAATAGCAGACATATTCTTTAGCTCACAGGCTCTTTAGATGTTTCAGAATGCGTTTCTAAACCTTGGTCATTATTATTTAACATACCTAACTGGTCTAAGCGCGCACGTATCTTGTCATTTAAACGATGAGTTACTGCATCCATTGCCACATCTATAGCTGAGGCAAAACTCTCGCCATCAGCACCACCATGTGATTTCACAACGATACCATTCAACCCAACAAAAACAGCACCATTATATCGCCTTGGATCAATCCATTCCCGCATCCGCTCTAATCCCGGACGAACAAGAAGATATCCAAGCTTGGTTAGCATATTGGTTTTAAAGACACGTTTTAGAAGAGCAAAAGCTAACTTTAACGCACCCTCTCCCGTCTTTAACGCTACATTCCCTGTAAAGCCGTCTGTAACGACAATATCAGTCGTACCAGCTGTAATATCATGGCCTTCTACAAAGCCATAAAACTGCTCTCCAAGGGCACTTTCACGCAGAACCTCAGCAGCCTGCCTTAGTTTCTCATCACCTTTTAGTTCTTCAGAACCAACATTCAGCAACCCTATGGTGGGTTTGGGTAAGCCAAGTTCTGCTTGAGCAAAAGCTTCCCCCATGATGGCAAATTCAACAAGGTTCCGAGCATCACACCCAATATTTGCACCAAGATCTAACATAATTGTATCGCCGCGCGCAGAAGGCTGTACGGCAACCATAGCGGGCCGAGAAATTCCCGGCAGTGCTTTTACAATAATCTTAGCCAGAGCAAGCATTGCCCCACTATTGCCCGCAGAAACGACGCCTTGCGCCTCTCCTGCGGCCACAGCTTCCATTGCCAAGCGCATAGAAGACCCACGCACTCGCAACGCAGCTGTAGGCTTCATCTCCATAGAAATACTCTCGGCGGCATGCCGGATATCGCATATGCGTGCAGCTTTAGGGTAGGATGGAAGAGCAGCCTTCAAAACAGTCTCATCGCCAATCAAAAGAATCTTGGCGTGAGGATGCCGGTCCGCAGCAAGCTCAAGACCTGCTAAAACGATATCCGGTGCCCTATCTCCTCCCATTGCATCAACAGCAAGAGCATAGGCTTCTGAGGATGCGACATCACGTTGAGACGCGACTGGCGCTTTAAGCATTCAGATAGTTCCCGGATAACATTATAAATGTGCGGACCCTGATTAAGTCGGCCCGCAGTTCAATAATTTTAAGCGCGAACAGCCGTTTTTAGGCTTTTGCCTGCAGAAACCACTTCACGACCGTCATAATGGCCGCAATGGCTGCAAACATTGTGTGGACGCTTTAGCTCTCCACAATTTGCACATTCTGCGTGAGCTTCTACGCGTAACGCTAAATGGCTACGACGCATGCCACGACGGGATGGCGAGGTCTTTCTTTTGGGGACGGCCATGGCTTTATGCCTCTTTCTAATTCTGTAATCGACACCAAACAGATCCGCTCCCTTGCGGCATCTGGCGCCTTGTTGGTTCGTCGTCTTTGTAATTACGTCGAGTTCAGGCGGCCGGATTTAGCAGAGCAAAGCAGATGTCGCAAGTCAAAGCTGGAATTTATTCTTCCCTACGTCCATTTTTTAACGCGGCTAACGCAGAAAACGGATTAGGACGGCGTTCTGATTCAACATCATCACTAAATTGATTTGTGTCTTCTTCACCCTCAGGAGGGGTTACGTCAACTGCATTTTTTAAACCAGCTCCTGTTTTTCTGGGATAGGGATCCAGCATAAGGGCCAATTGTTCAGCTGCAGCCTCTCCTAAATCAATCGCTTTACCATCATGAGGCACTTCATCTGGCGCTTCCAGATCAATAGAATCGATGTCGAATTCGTCCTCTGGCATTTCCGACTCTGGAACAAATCGCAACACAAAGTCTTCTGCGAGCACATCATCAAATTTTTCTGCTGTAATAACACAAACCTGCGTTACTTTTGCGCTGAGGCGTCCCTTTGCTAAAATTGTTTTGCCGTGCTCTGCTGACAAAACAAACTGACATTCAAGGTTGTGAACTTCAGGAATGCCATACCGTTTGGCCAAAGCGGCTCTTTCTTCAGAAGTAGCAACAATTTTTTCTTCCAACCCGTTGCCTAACCGATTCAGCGGGATACGACGTGAAAATTCGAGCGATTGACCCATTTAATACTCCCAATCTTATTAATCACTAACTAGAAATCGTTGACATAAGGTTATTCTTAAGGCACGCGATATCTTAAGCGGTTCTTTTGCATAGGATAGTTCTCAGTTCCATGAATAACGCATCTTTCCCAGTTATCAAAAGTAGGACACGCCTGTTAGGCCAGTTAGGATTTGCAAGCCTTGCCTGCGTTCCACTTCTGTTAGGAGGATGCTCTGTCTTCAGGCCTATCCCTGAACCAAAGGGCTCCCTTATTGAGAAAGAAGATTACTCTCAGCTCATTCCAGGAACCAGCACACGCTCCGATGTGATTGATCTCTTAGGCTCACCCACCACTCATGCAACATTTGACGATAATACATGGATTTATATCTCCATGGTCACATCGCCAACGCCTCTTGGCTTCCCAAGTGTTGATAAACAACAAGTTGTGGTTCTAAACTTTAACAATTCTGGTGTTCTAACAAAGATGAATACCTTGAACCGCAAAGACGCTATGCCAGTTCGAATGATTAGTGCCAAAACACCAACTCCTGGCACAAAAACATCTATTATGCAGCAATTACTGGGTAACGTAGGCCGCTATAACCCTATGAGCAACATGAACAGTGCTTTCGGTGGAAGTGCCGGGCCAATCGGTAGCCAAGGGACCGGAAATGGCGGAGCTGGCAACTCTCTTCCATAATAATTCAATCTCTTATTTGGGCAGGCTAAGCACAACTTTTAGCCCGCCCATTACGCTTTCCTGAAGTTTAATGGTCCCCCCATGGGCATGAACTATATCACGCACGATAATCAATCCGATTCGGCCATCCCGGCTTCTACCTGAGCCGTCCACTTCAAACAGTTTAGCACGACGTTCCACTGGTATTCCTGGCCCATCATCTTCTACTATAATGCTGATATTCCTCGGACCATCCCACACAGAAAACTTCATTTGATTACCGTATTTACGGGAATTTTCTGCTAAATTTGTTAAAGCACGCCGAAGGGCGTCCGGCCGAACGATAGCCTCAACAGAGATATCCCCTTCTACGCCCATAACCACTCCACCGGCTCGTCTGGTCGCAATTGTCACATCTTCAATCAATGAACGAATATCTATTAATGCAGGCTGCTCCGCCCCCTCTCCGCGCGCAAATGATAGATAACTACCAATCAACCTTTCCATGTCTTCAATGTCATTAATCATATCGGCAATATCAGGTTGCAAATCTTGCGCAGATATCACTCCGTCTACAGGCAACATCGCCATACTTAAGCGTAAGCGCGTTAGTGGCGTTCTTAGATCATGGGAAACACCTGCCAAAACAGCCGTTCTTTGTGTTACAAATCGGTTTATTCGTTCTTGCATACGATTAAATGCTACCGCTGCCCGCCGTACCTCTCGTGCTCCTTGAGGTCGAATGGGACCAGAGACACGCCCAAGGCCAAATGACTCAGCGGCGATAGAAAGACGTCGGATGGCGCGTACCTGATTACGCATAAACAGCCATGCAATTATGAATAAAAGTGCTGAACTACTAAAAACCCACACGACAAAAAGCCAGATTGGGCCAATCGTTAGGCGTTTTTGGGGGACTTCGACATTCAACACTCCCCCCGGTGAAGCAATATACGCTTTCACCATCTCATTTTTTTGGGACCAATCAACCCAGAAAGGACGCCTAATCTCTTGCGTTAATGACTTTGCAAAATCATCGTCCATCGGACCAAGAATATGATTTGTCCCAACTCTGGTTAAGCTTCCTCCCCACTGAAATGAGAACTGAAGCTGTGTTCTTAAACTCGCATCTTTTAATATTTTTTGTCGATCTCTTAAAGATGGCGCTTGCTCAACCATTGAAAGCACAAGCGATATTTGCCCCGTTACCCCATCCGAGAGCCTGCGAGACATTAAGTTTAAATATGTTCCATAAAACAAGCTCAACACAACCGCTTGAGTAACCAGCAGCGGAATAAGCACAATAAGAGTTGACCGCCCCAATAGGGAGCGAGGGAGAATGCGGCGTAAAGAACGGTCAAACTTCATTTTTTAAAGCCTTTATTAATTTCCCGGCTTAAGGACATACCCCTTCCCTCTGACCGTATGTAAAAAACGTGGCTCTTTAGGATCTTCCTCTATCCGCCGGCGCAACCGTGTGACTTGCACATCCACCGCCCGTTCACCAATTTCATCCAGTTCTAATGCTTGGGAGATCTCCTCACGGGACATAATAACCCCCGGTTGTTGAGTTAAAACCCCAAGTAATGCACTTTCTCCACCCGTGAGATGAATTGGCCCTTCTGGACCTGTCAATAAACCGCGCTTTACATCAAATTCGAGCTTACCAAGACGCAAAATAGCCGGAACTTCTGAAATCGAGGGCGCGGTAAACACGACACGCTTTAAATGAGCCCGCAAACGCAACAAAAGCTCTCGCGGCTCAAATGGCTTACCCAGATAATCATCGGCTCCAGCTTCCAGCCCATCAATCCGATCTGCCGGCTCCCCTCGTGCCGTTAACAAAAGAATAGGAGCCAAAAACCCTTCTTTACGCAAACAACTTGTAAACGTTAAACCATCTTCTCCTGGCATTGTAACATCCAACACAACGGCGTCTGGTTGTAACATTTTTAATAAACTACGCGCCTCTTGTGTATCTGACGCAATGGCAACACGATAATCATTTTCTGTCAGGTATCTTTGAAGCAATCTTAATAACCGAGGGTCATCATCTACAACAAGAATAAGTTCATCTTGCATCCGAAACCTCTTGCGAAACGCGCTGTAAAGGCGACAAAACCTTTTTAAAACCTTCCACAGCCGTCATCCCTGCTTCTTTATAAGAACGTGTCATGACATCTCTTAACAAAAGAAATAACTTCTTTTCGATTTCTTCTCCTTGAGACGTTAAACGCAAAGGGCGCTTACGGCGATCTTTGTCGTCCCTTTCTTGCACAAGAAAACTCCGCTCTAACAACTCATTTAAAGCACGGCTCAGAGATTGTTTCGTCACCCCTAAACTTTCTAACAATTCACTGAAAGTGATCCCCGGATGATAAGCGACAAGAAACAATATACGATGATGCGCCGCTCCTAAACCATTTTCGCGTAATAGCACATCACACTCGGCATTTAAGCTCCGCCAAGCGCGCAACAATAATTCATATGAATGCCGTATCTGCTCTTCACGCAGATATAAATGTGCAGCGACAGACTTACGCTCTTCTGCTGGGCCAAAAGTCACCGCAAGAATTCCTCGCTAAACCCAAATCTGTTAAAATCTGTAATACGCTGTGGGTATAGGATCCCATCTAAATGATCATTTTCATGTTGAAGAACATTTGCATGGAACCCTTCTGCCTCTCCTTCGACCACATCTCCGGTAGCATTTAATCCACGATAGTGCACTTTTTTATAACGCGGAATATCAGCTCTTAATCCTGGAATCGATAAGCACCCTTCGCTGCATATCATCTGCTCATTACCAACTGGTGATATGTGTGGGTTAATTAAAACGCGTGGTGTAAGCGCCTGCTCCGAATCACCAACACGACTTTCAGGAACATGGTAGACAAAAAGACGAAGCGATTGATAAACCTGCGGTGCGGCAAGACCTGCCCCATGAGCATCTTCCATCGTTTCCAGCATATCTCTGATAAGCCTCTGTATCTCAGAAGAATGAACATCAGACACTGGTTCTGCGACCTTATGCAAAACAGGATTCCCCATGCGGGCTATTTTAAGGAGCGCCATTATTTCCTCTAATCTTACTTTCAGTTTCTCAACTTACCGATAATTTTCTTTTAAACGAATAAAAAACACCATAATGACCATTCAATGAATTGCACTCTATCCCAAGAGTGTGTTAAAGGCTTCATCCAAATTAGATTTATCTTACTTTACTTGGGTGTCGCTATCGAGCGCCCCTTCAAAAGGAGTTGACGACACCGTGCAGGTTCTCGTTCGTGACAACAATGTTGATCAAGCGCTAAAAGCGCTCAAAAAAAAGATGCAACGTGAAGGCATCTTCCGTGAAATGAAACTACGCCGTCATTTTGAAAAACCATCTGAGCGTCGTGCTCGTGAAGCAGCTGAAGCTGTACGCCGTGCGCGCAAAATGGAACGTAAGCGTCTGGAACGTGAAGGTTTCTAATTCCTTCAATTAGGAATAATCTTAAAAAGCCGCCCTTTTGAGGCGGCTTTTTTTGTGCCTCACTTTTGAGAAGTATCCATTAATTTCTGACTTAAATAAATAGCTTCCATTGCGCGTTCATGCGCCACCTCTTCAGCATTCACAGTTCCCGCATGGCCTCCTTCCACATCCTCATAATAATAAAATGGAACCTTTAATTCTTGTAGACGCGCAGCAAACAAACGTGCGTGTACAGGACCAACGCGATCATCTTTCGTCGATGTGAAAATAAAAGGCTCTGGATAATGTTCACCTGCCTTCAATACATGCAGGGGGGATGTCTTTTCCCAAAAATGACGGATATTAGTTATCGTTACACTACCATACTCTGCCGCCCAAGATGCTCCAGCGGCCATATGCTCATAATTCAACATATCTAATAAAGGGACACCTATCACCACGGCACTCCACCAACTGGGGTGCTGTGTATACTCAACCCCCATCAATAATCCTCCATTCGATCGCCCACGAATGCCTATTTTTTGGGGAGATGTAATTTTCCGTTTAAATAAATCTTGTGCGACAGCGGCAAAGTCATCATATGCTTTTTGTCGTCCAGTGTAACGAGCACTATCGTGCCACGATGGTCCGAACTCCCCTCCCCCTCTAATATTCGCCATCACATACACCCCGCCACGATTTAACCAGCTAATCCCAACATCAGAGTGATAAACCGGCAAATATGAGAGGCCAAACCCACCATATGCCGTCATTAAAGTTGGATTTCTCCCTTTTAACTGCCAGTTTTTTTTATGAACAATAAAGTAAGGGATACGTGTTCCATCCTTACTATTGGCAAAAAATTGCTCTACCCTTAGATCAGACGCATCAAACAAATCAGGCTGTTTATAAAGCAAGCTTGCACTTTGATTGGCTGTATCAACCTTCCAGATTTGAGGCGGTTGAATAAAACCTTCCAGTTCTACGTATGCAGTCTTCGTCTTAACATCAGATGAAATGACAGACGCTGACAAATTGTGAGGTAACGTAATGCCCTGACCGTGCCAGCTTCCGTTATCCGAGCGCTTATATAGCATTAAACGTGGTTGCACATTCTCATAAAGAACGACAATCAACCCATTACTCGTCGCGGCGATAGCTCCATTCTCACCATCACCAATTGTTTGTTGTCTTGTCGGAGAAATAACTCTTTCAACATGATGGAAATTTCTTAAATCAATCGCAACAACACTATCAGCGGGGTACAATTGATTATCAGCTGTCCAATCCTGAAGGAGGTGAAAAACCAATCTTCCATTTAAATATACCAATCCATCATATTTCTCTGGGACAGGCACTCTATGAACAAGCAATGTTGTAGAGTTTAAAAGCCATAATTGGCTATGAAAAAAATCTGTATGTCGCTCAATCAAAATAACAGGGGCCCCATTTTTATCCTGAAATACAAGGGGAGCCACCATCATATCCTGTGACGAACCTCGAAAAATCTCTTTTGCTTGATTTAAATTCTCACCTCGTGCCAACATCTTAACAATATATGGATAACCAGAAGATGTTAATTGAGAGGTCTTATCCCCCCAGTCCCGGGAGACAATTAAATGGTTCTGATCCATCCAAACTGCATCTTGCTTCCCATTGGGTAAGAAAAAGCCATTAGGCACAAAACGGTCATTCGATGTATTAAACTCTCTTAATTGATGCGCATCTTCCCCTGCATCTGATAGCTCCATTAAACAAAACTTCTCTTGAGGCGCCAAGCATATAACCCCTTGCGTGACCCAATTGGTTTTTTCCTGGCGTGCTAAAAGGTCAAGATCAAAGCGCGTTTTCCAAATAACGTTTTTAGTATTAAAACTCTCCTCGGACGTACTTCTCCATATTCCATGCTCGTGCTGACGATCTTGCCAGAAATTCCATATTTCGCCAGACATCTGAACAGGGATAGCCAACCGATTTGGAGATTGCTCGGCCTGTAAGATATGCTCATATAGGGATTGATATCGCGGGTCTGAAGATAATAGTTTTTGAGTTCTACTATTTTCAGTTTTTATCCAATCCAATGCTGCCTTTCCATCCACTTGCTGTAACATATCTGCTGAAGGCGCTCTTAACACGCTCCCCTCAGAAAAAGCAGTTCCGACAGAAAAAAATTGTAGAAAAAAACAGAACACGTAGTGCTTATTAATAAACATTTTTATATCTTTCAGGCATCACTCATAACGATACCGTAAATAGATATGTTCAGAAAACAAGCTTATGTCACATTTATTTTTGAAACAAACTCCTCTACCTCTTGAAAGCTTGGCATTAAGTGCGCCGGAATTATTTTTCTTCCCATCTCAATACTAATCGAGGGTGCATTTCCTTGTAGATGTGCCACAATTACAGAACGTATAAGTTCTGGATAAGCCGCCTCTTCTTCTATAACCTCACTTAAACGCGCAGAAATTGGCGCAACAATCCCATAGGCCAACAAAATACCTAAAAACGTTCCAACAAGAGCACCTGCAATCATTTCCCCTAAAACAGTTGGAGGCTTATTAATAGAAGCCATTGTTTTAATAACCCCCAAGACCGCCGCCACAATTCCCAACGCCGGCAAAGCATCAGCTATCGCCTGTAACGCATGAGGAAGATGTAATTCTTCCCGAATATTCTTTTTCAATTCTCGAGCCATTACCTCATCCATCTGGATAGGGTCAGACGCATTCATTCCTGCCATTCTCAAATAATCACAAATAAAAGAACATATAAGCCTATTATCTCTAATCTTAGGAAATGACTGAAAAACATGACTATTTTTAGGGTCTTCAATATCACTCTCGATCGACATTATTCCTTTTGAAGACATCAATTTTGTAAAATGAAAAAGCAGTCCTAATAACTCAAGGTAATCTTTCTGTGCATAGCGTGAACCTCTCATTGCCTGCTTCATACCAGAAGGAAGATGCTTCACCGCATTCATGGAGTTTGCAATAATAAATGTACCTATTGCCGCCCCTAAAATTGTTAACAACTCAAATGGCATCGACGATAAAAGAGGGACTATAGCGCCTCCAGATGCAACAAAAGATCCAAAAACACATGCTAAAACAACGCCAAGACCTATAATAATGAGCATACTAATCCTAAATTTTTATAACGAAGACAAAACAAGAATAATTCTACGGTTTTTGGGATCCATAGGGTTTTGAGGATTAAATAAATGTCGATCGGCATAACCGTTTATCGCTTTAATACGATGATCTGAAAAACCACTTTGAACCAAAATATCGCGCGCAGCCACCGCACGTGCGCTGGATAAACTCCAGTTGCTTAACCCGCCTTCTTTATACGGAGACGCATCCGTATAACCACTAATTGTCAAATCACCTGAAAGCTTTTGTAGATACGGGGCAACTACCTGTAAAAGATGGATAGCGTGTTGGGTAGGATGAGAATCTCCCAAAGCAAACATGGGCACCTGTTCTGAATCAGTTATTTCAAGGTGCAATCCATCCTTCTCAACATGAATATTAATCTGGTTCTTAACGTCCTTCAGTTCCGGCAGAACATTAATCGCTTTCTGTATTTGCTCAACAGAGTTTGAAAATTCTTCCTTTTGCACCTGTGCCTGAGTTTTTATTTGTATTTGGTCACCTTTATGCAACACAATAATTCTATGATTTAAGTCCTCTTTTCGGCCATTTTTAATAACCTGCTCGGACTGTTCTTCTTTTGTTGGCTGAGTTTGGATACCAGGTAAATGGTGAGAAGATGAAATCGGATAAAACTTCGACGGAATAATATTTGACTCTGTTGAAGGAGCCGTACTTTGCATACCTAAAGGGTTAAAAAAATTTGCGATTCCCTTACGTTGCTCATCTGTTGTCGCATTGATAAGCCACATGACCAAGAAAAACGCCATCATCGCAGTAACGAAATCTGCGTAAGCTATTTTCCAACTTCCACCATGATGGCCGCCTTCAATAACCTCAATACGCTTAATGATGATCGGGCGTATATTTTTTTCAACGTTTTTTGCCATGAAGCCTCCTGCACAACGGCAGTATGCTTCAGAATAGTTAAAAACCTCTAAAGATGCGTCGGCAAAAGCATTCCTGTTGGGTCTGAAACAACCTCAACCTGATAACACCGTACAGTCTTATTATGGCTCTCACGGCATAACGAACCATTCTCTCCATTTGCTGCTTGATGATGAAGTTCTTTTACGAGCAAACCCTGTACATAATGTTGTTTTTGCATATCAAACAAAGACCAACGTCTATCTGTTCCCACTACCGGTATGACATTCTGATTAAAAGCCAACTGAGATGCCAAGCCATATTCATCCACGACAAAAGAAGATGCACCTTGCTGCTTCGCTTTTAAAATCAACTGCTGCGTAAAGAGAGGCCACCCTGCTGTTTGTCTTTGAATAGGATCCTTTGCAGGTGGGAATGGAATAAAGGCAAAAAGAGTTTGTCCATAAATTAATAACGTAATTCCGACACCACTTATTACCCCCCAGCGTACAGAGCGTACCGCCTCTACGGCAACTAAAGCACAAATTGGATAAAGCAAAGCAAGCCAGTTCGCTTGAACACGATCTCCCAATGCGTGCGCTAAGAACACAATCATCGGCAAAATGATCAAGACACTCAATAATCTATTTTTCTTCCTTGCTCCCCCAATACCGAGCACGAAAAAAATAAAAATGATTGGAGTTGCCAGGCCTATTTGCCCTCCAATCAATTCTGACAAGAACTGTAAGGCACGCTCTGGTTGCCAAGCACCCGTTCGACCACCTTGCTTCATAAAACTTGCCCAGTGATGCGTATAATTCCAATATACAACAGGCATAATCATTATTGAAAATACAGGCGCTACAACCCAAAACCCTACGTTTTTTCTTAACTCTTTCTTACATAAACCATACAGCCCCAGCGCTATAACAATAAGAACTGCCGTATACTTTGAATCAAACGCCAGTCCCAAAAAAACGCCCGTTAACCCCCACCATATCATCGATTTTTTTGTTTTTGATGCTAATGCTTTCCCTAAAGAAAATAGAAAAACAGATATAAAAAAAACAAGTGGGGTATCTGGCGTCATAGTAGCAGACCCTATGCCAATCATAAGGGTCGCATTTAATAACAGAACCACTTTATAGCCCGACTGAGGCCAACTCCGTGATGGAATTAATTCTCGCGCAGCATAAACGAGCGACCAACTTCCTAACAAACAAGATACGGGCCCTAATAAACGAACGCCTAATGGAGTGTCCCCCATTAAAAACGTGCCTAATTTAACCCACAACGCAACCATAAAAGGGTGATCAAAATATCCACCTTGTAAATGGCGAGACCAAACCCAATAATATGCTTCATCAGGTGTTAAAGGTAGTGTTGCTGCTAGCCATAAACGAATAATGACAAAGAACAGCAAAATGATCCAGAATAACTCTTTCGTATAGCGCGAGAAAATATACAAACGATTAACGCCAGATCAAAGTTGACGAAACAGCATAATTCCAAACCACCCCGATAACCGCTCCAGCTGCTGAAGAACGATCTAAGTGCCCATGCCCGACAGTATGCAAAACCATTTGTGCGACACCAATATTGCCGATTGCACCTAAAGAACACACCAAAACAAATAAAATCAGACCGCCCCAAAAGCGAGAGCCTTTTAAACGCCGATCGTAGTAAGTAATATGATTATTAAGCCAAAAATTGGTTAAGATAGCCACAGCCGTTCCTATAAGCTGCGCTTTGGAAAAAGCAAAACCCAAATCCCCAGCCAAACGCATGACACACACATTTACAATAATCCCAACGAGCCCTACTGCGCCAAAAGCAATAAACCGCGTCGGTAAATAACCATGGGTTAATTTATCCATCAACATCGTGGCGAATTGTAATAATACCACAATATTTAGTTTGCTTTCCCCCGCCAGACGGGGGCGAAAAACAAAAGCCTCCTCCACAACAACAGTTGTTTTTGGAGCGGACATCATCAAATCTACTAAGATTTTAAACCCTGCCCCTGATAAATGGGGAAGTTGAGCTTTGAAAAAAGACCGTTTTAAAGCGAAGAAACCACTCATCGGATCAGATAATTGATGCACCATGACTTTTTGAGCAGCTTTTATGCCGGCATCAGATAAAAAATGCCGCCACTTACCAGCTAAACCAGCATTATCTCCCCCCTCAATATGACGACTAGCGACAACAACATCAGCCCCGGCGTCTAAATCAGCAATCATTTTAGGAAGAATAGATTCATCATGCTGCAAATCACCATCCATAACAGCAACATATACTGCGCTGGATGCTAAAAAACCTTCAATAACGGCTGAAGATAACCCTCGCCTCCCAACACGCTGCAATACCCGCACTCGTGGGTCATACGCGGCAATCCCCGCAACGCGATCAGCCGTTCCATCAGGGGAGTTGTCATCAACAAAAACAACTTCCCAAAACTCATCTTTTAAAGCTTGATCAAGCGCTCTTATAAGCGGCTCTACATTATCGACTTCATTGTAACACGGAACGATAATACTTAAACGAGCCGGTAAGCAGAGTTGGGAAACAGGTTGCATCAGATCATAAGCCGTTAAATAGGCACGCCAGCCAGATCACGACTAGTGTGAATAGTTTGTAAAGTCTGTACACGGACAACATGCGCACTATCCGTCAAACGTCGTGTCAACACATTCTGATGGGCAGCATCACGTGCAACCATCCTTACCAGAAAATCCCCTCCTCCTCGAATCATATGGCATTCACGCGTTTCAGGCCATGCTGCCACTTGAGCCTCAAACTCCTCAAGGATGCTTCCCTTTTGACTATCCAACCCAATCAAAGCGTAGAAATTCAAAGACCATCCTAAAAGAGGCGCATCTACCTCCGCATGGTACCCTTTGATAATTCCAAGTTCCTCTAGTCTTCTCACACGTCGTAAACAGGGTGGAGCAGAAATCCCTGCTCTTCTGGCAAGTTCAACATTTGTTATACGACCATCTTTTTGCAGTTCCGCTATGATCTGCCGGTCTATGGAATCGAGTTCTGTATCAGAAGAAGAGAGATGTTCGTTCATGTGATTCCGACGTATATGGTAGATCGAAGCATTCGCAAAGGTGGCAGAGACGATTGAAACCTCTATATATGATGAAATATCAATGAGGACAAAATAGATGCCTGAAATCCATCATACAGACCTTTTAATTGTCGGTGCGGGCCCGGCTGGCTACACTGCCGCCATTTATGGTGCACGTGCCAGCCTTAATCCTGTTCTTGTAACGGGCTTACAACCGGGTGGGCAACTAACAATTACAACAGATGTAGAAAATTATCCCGGTTTTGCTTCTCCAATTCAAGGCCCGTGGCTTATGGATCAAATGCGTGAGCAAGCTGAAAAAGTCGGAACACGTTTAATTTACGATTTAATTACAGAAGCGTCTCTTAAAAATGGCCCTGATAAAGAAGGCTATTTTTCCCTTAAAGGTGATTCTGGCACGGAATATAAAGCAAAAACAGTCATTATTGCCACAGGAGCTCAAGCAAAGTGGCTGGGCCTCGAATCTGAAAAGCGCTTACAGGCGGGTGGCGTATCAGCCTGCGCAACATGTGACGGATTTTTTTATCGCGGCAAAACTGTTGCTGTCGTCGGCGGCGGCAACACAGCCGTAGAAGAAGCACTTTATCTAGCGAATCTTGCCAATAAGGTTCACCTTATTCACCGCAAAGATAACCTTAAAGCTGAACGTATCCTTCAAAAACGTCTTATGGATAACCCTAAAATCGTAATCCACTGGAATCGGGAAGTTATTGAGGCGATTGGCAGTGGATCTCCAGAAGTTGTTACGGGCGTTCGCTTAAAAGATACGGACACTGGAAATACAGAAATATTGGATGTCGATGGTCTATTTATCGCGATCGGACACACCCCCAATACCGGGCCTTTCCTACACGAAGTCAAATGTGACAAAGAAGGATACATTATCACAGAACCTGATGGCACAGCGACTTCTGTTCCAGGGGTATTCGCAGCAGGCGATATTCAAGATCGGATTTTCAGACAAGCCGTTACAGCAGCAGGAACTGGTTGTATGGCTGCGCTTGAAGCTGAAAGATATCTTTCTCACATACCTGCTATGACAAAAACTTGACCCTAACGACAGGTTCAGCCAGTCTCGTCCTTCTGCATACATGAACTTATTTTACTGTCGAGGAATATGAGTAAGAAGGACGAAGGCCGGCGCCTTAACGATCGTAGCGAAACCCATATGGATTGGGATAAACTACGCATTTTTCATGCTGTGGCAGAAGCTGGCTCTTTTACTCATGCTGGTGATCGGCTGAGCCTTAGCCAGTCAGCTGTATCTCGGCAAATTTCAGCCTTGGAAGAGGTTCTGCATGTCCCTCTTTTTCACCGACATGCCAGAGGATTAATTTTAACAGAGCAAGGAGAAGTTCTTCATAGAACCGTAAAAGAAGTTTTTTCCAAACTTGCTTTAACACAAGCTTTTCTGAGTGAAAGCAAAGAAAAAGCCGCCGGAAATATTACCATTACCACGACCACGGGTTTTGGTTTGTTTTGGCTTGCGCCTCGTCTAGAGAAGTTTTTAGAAATATACCCAAATATTAACGTCAAACTCCTCCTCGACGATACAGACCTTGATTTGGGCATGAGAGAAGCAGATGTGGCTATTCGCTTACACCCACCGATACAGCCAGATCTTGTTCAGAGGCATCTCGCTAATTTCCCGATGTCCATTTATGCAAGTCAATCCTATATAGATAAACATGGGAAACCAGAAACTTTAGAAGAACTATCGCATCATCACATTATTGGATTTTCGGGCTTTAATCTTCCCTTACCCAATATTAATTGGCTGGCTGAACTCCTCAAAAAAGAAACATCCACTTTTAAAGAATGTCGTTTATTAGCCAATAATATTTCCGCCATTACAAGTGCGATTGCATCTGGTGCGGGGATAGGTTCTCTTCCCTTATATGCCGCCACGAATAAGCAATTAATCCAATTAAATATTCCAGAAATTTCATGTCCTCTTGTAGAAGCTTTTTTTGTCTATCCTTACGAACTAAGAACGTCCAAGCGCATCGCTGTTTTTCGCGATTTTCTCTTAAATGAAATTAACTCCTTTAAAGACAAAAACGAGCCATAACCTGCTATTTTGTCTTATTAATCCGCTCTCGTAACTCTTTACCCATTTTAAAAAACGGAACTTTTTTTTCTTCTACAGCAACCGCCGTCCCCGTTTTCGGATTACGTCCTCTGCGTGCTTCGCGCTGTCGAGGAATAAAAGTTCCAAATCCACGAAGCTCAACACGGTCTCCTCGCTCGAGAGCTGAACTAATTTCATCAAAAATGATAAAAACTATTTTCTCTATATCATGCATTAATAAATGCGGATATTTCGCAGAAAGCGCAGCAATCAGCTCTGATTTAGTCATAAAAATGAGCCATTAGGTTCAGTGTTAAAATTTAAAACTGAAGTATTGATACGGCTCCGTCAAGACTATTTTGTAATAAAGACCTTTCAACACCATCCCAAATATCTTCTCCCAAAATAATCCCTAAAAAAGACTTGGAAAAAACAAAATTGTTCCAGTAGCTCTTTTTCTTTATCTCTAAATCTACAAATGGATAGTCGTCTTGAGTTATTTTTAATTTATTTTTCAACCATAAACGCGCCTGATCTTCATCTCCCAATTCATCGATCAAACCAAGAGAAAGCGCCTGCCTACCCGTATAAGCCCGTCCATCCGCCAATGATCTCACTTGACTTTCTGACATGTGCCGCCCACGAGCTACCATTTCTACAAACTGATCGAACAAATCATTCACCAAGCCTTGCAACATAGCATGGCCTTCTGGGGTTAAATGAGTTGTAAAATCTGTTTGATCTTTCATTTTCCCGGAAGTAATTGCCGCCATATTTACTCCGACACTGTTGAGCAAAGCAGACAGATCAGGCCGTTGTAGAATAACCCCAATTGACCCCGTCAATGTCGATGGCAAGGCCACAATATGATTTGCAGGGGCAGACAACATATATGCGGCTGATGCACCTAAACTCCCCATTGTGACCGCAACGGGTTTTACGTGTGCAAAATTTTCGATTGCATTATGCAAACGCACACCGCCTGTTACTTCTCCGCCAGGACTATCAACAACAAGCAACAAACCGGTTACAGAAGTATCGTCCTGAGCTTTCTTTAACGCTTTTATAAACTTAGAAACATCACTTCTGATTTCGCCTTTAATAACCAAGCGAGCAATATGCGGCCTTTTATAATCAAAAGACTTTGGATGTGAGTGCACGCTCCATATACCAAGCGCTCCCATAAATGAGGCAAGAGCAATAAAGCGCCACCAAAACAGACGTCGTTTTACTGACTTCATATAAAGAAAGGCCTCGTAACTGGAACTCATAATCACTAAGCCTTTCAATACAGCATCGTTAAAATTTAACCAAAGTAATATTAATCTTGCTTTTTAGACTGACGTGTTTTCCCTGTTTCTTTACGTCCATCTCCAGTAGCGCTGATTTTACGTCCTAACCCAATCTCACGAGCCAGTGTAGAACGACGCTGCGCATAATTCGGAGCAACTAAAGGATAATCCACAGGCAAACCCCAACGCTCACGATACTGTTCTGGTGTCATCCCGTAGGCACTCTGAAGATGCCTTTTTAGCATTTTTAATTTCTTTCCGTCTTCCAAGCAAACAATATAGTCTGGGAAAACTGAGCGTTTAATAGGTACAGCAGGCTGTGGACGTTCTGGCTGCGCCTCTTCTGGAGGAGCTCCAGCTTTTACCAAAGCTGTATACACCTGCTGAATGAGTGTTGGTAAAGCGGCTGCTTCTACACCACCACCTGAAACCTGTGCGGCTACAATTTGTGCGGTTAGTTTCAATAGGTCTGTGTTTTCTGCTATATTCTCCGACATATACTTACCTTCTTTCTATACTTTTTTCTGATAACTGCGAGAAAACACCCCACAATCACCTAAGCCTCACTAGATTCTAGTATAGATCAAATATCATATGAATATCCACTACCAATTAAATATTTTTTTCAATAATCTTTTTCATAACAAGTAATTATTATAGATATTTATCTTACCTTTGATATTTTTTATTGATCTCCTCTATAAATTGAATATGGACTAACTTACTCTTTGTAAAAACATAATCCTACAAAACATATGCGCTTACTTCCTCAAGGAATAAATGAGACTGATATTAATAAAATCATCATTTCCCATACTCGGCCGCCCTTATTGAAAGAACATAAGGTCTTTCTATGTAGACCTAAATTTATATTTTCTTGACCTATAAATTTTAAAACTTTACGCACTTTAATTTAAAATCAAATTCGCCGCATTTTAAGGTCTAATATTTTTCATATGAGTGGCCTATTATCATCCCTCTCGCGGGTAGCAAGATACTCCTCTACACCCAACAGTATAACCAATGCCCCTCCTTTAAAACCCAAAGGGAAACCCTTTCTTTCTTGGCTATGGGCGCCCAGCACCTCTTCCCTTACATTTTCCTTGCGGACAACCATCGCAGCATGCATCGCCCTTTGCATAGCTTTTTGGATGGAGCTCGATAGTCCGGCATGGGCTGCTATGACTGTCTGGGCCGTTGCTCAAGCAACACGTGGAGAAAGCCAATCAAAAGCTAAATGGCGTATGATCGGCACCCTTATCGGGGCTGCTGCTTCTATTCCTTTAATGGCCGCAGCTCCACAAGCTCCTTGGCTCTTTTTTCCCATGATTGCTATATGGGTCGGAATATGCAGCGGATTAGCAACCTTCGTTAGTAACTTCCGGTCTTACGCCTTAGTTCTTGCGGGCTATACTTGCTCCATTATTTGTATGGATTCTATTCCCAATCCAGACAACGTCTTTTTTACCGCAATGGCTCGAAGCACGTACATTCTTTTAGGTGTCGTCTGCGAAGCTATAATGGGTTTGATTTTTGCAACATCGCAAGAACGACAAGCCAGAGCACAACTAAAACAGAAGCTTGAATCTGCCCTTATTCTTGTCACCGGAACAATACGCAGTATCCTCAGCGAGGAACGGGGCATCCTTAATACAGCACGCAAACAATTTGATACTATTTTAAATCTAAATGACCAAATCGAATTTGCAGAAGTAGAAATGGGGCCGCATGGACATGAAGGTGACCATGCACGCGCAGCACTATCCTCCGTATCGGCACTGTTATCACGTGGCCTCGGCATGGCCATGCGCCTCCACATCCTTGATCAGGACCACCCTAACTTTACACAAGCGGCTGAAGAAATATCTTCCTTTTTAAAAAATTTCCCTCAAAGACTTTCAACTGCTGATCGTGTTTCAGACCTTTTAGCAGAACTTCAACACCTAAGAGATATTTGCCTTCTATACTCTGCACCCCCTCGTTCAACAGATACATCAGACGTTGATACAAGTTTATTAGAAACCAATCCTCTAAATTTAGAAGATACCGATAATAAGCAATACACCCCTGAATTAAGTGAACGCGTCCTTTTTGTAACCTTAGCAGAACTCCTGGGCGACCTTGAAACCGCGATCAAGGAATACGAAGCCAGCACACATACTATACCCAAAGACCATTTCCATTTTCGTCGTGAAACACATCGTGATTTTCGTGATGCTCTTAATAATGGTGTCCGCGTTATGGGGGCTGTAATTGTCTCTGCCCTGATTTATGAAGTAACCGCATGGCCAAATGGCTTGGGTTTCATTGCCATAACATCTCTAATATGCGGCCTTTTTGCCACAAAAGAAAATCCTGTCCTTGGCACCATTAGCTTTCTTCAAGGCGCGATCGCAGCCTACTTCGCTGCTTGGTTTATTGTATTCGTATGCATGCCGAGAGTTGATACTTTCGAAACATTAATGATTTTCCTTGGCCCAGCTATGTTTATCGGAGGCTTAGCGAAAGGTAATCCATCAACCGCCGGAGCCGCAGCTGCTTACAGTCTGCTTTTCCCTGCCATGCTGGGGCTGCAAAATCATCACATCATGAATGAAATTGCATTTTTTAACTCAAATATGGCTACTGTTAGCGCTGCCATTTTAAGCGTGATTATCTTCCGTACCATCCTCCCCTTTAACCCTTCGAATGAACGTTTACGCCTCCGACGCGCTATGCTTTCAGATTTACGGGCTCTCGCTGACCCGCACCATGTCCCCGAAATTAATGTATGGATTGGCCGCAACACAGAACGCTTTGCTAGAATAATCCGGCATGCAGGCCCAACACCAGCCCCTTTAATTGAAGCCTATATTCTAGGGACGCTTGCAAGCTTAACTCTTGGGTTAAATATTATTCGCTTACGCGCGCTAATAGACCGAGAATATCTTCCAGAAAGTGGTCGTAGACCGATACAATTAGTTCTTCATTACGTAGAAACAGCGACACATCGTTACGATAAGGCAGCCCGTGTTGCCCGTGCAACTATCCGTCGATTACGCTATATTGACGAGCACGAAACCGATTTAATTACCCGACTAGAAATAACAAGAGCTATTACTTATCTCGTAGTCGTTTCCTATATTTTGGAAACAAATAAAAACTTTTTAAATCCATCTAAGCGATTTAAAGGTGAAATATCACATCTATCCGTTCAAAGTGAAACGGATCAAATATTTCCCATCTAGTAAATGAATTAATCCGTGCGCTTTCTAGTCCGCACGGATTAAAATACACTTATCCGTTAATAATTGAACCACCATTTACATGGATGGTTTGACCAGTAACAAAAGAAGCATCTTCACTTGCTAAATAAACATATGCTGGCCCAAGTTCAGATGGGTCCGCACAACGCTTCATTGGAACTGACTTAGTAAGATCTGCGACGGCTTGAGGATCTACAGGCCCCCAACTAGCAGGTTGCAAAGGAGTCCATACAGGACCTGGAGCAACGGCATTTACACGGATTTTCTTAGGCGCCAACTCCAAGGCCAATGCACGCGTAAAGCCCATCTCAGCTGCTTTAGTGGTAGAATAAGCGAGGAGCCCATTCGTTCCACGATACCCGTTGACCGAAGAAGTGTTCACAATAGCACTGCCAGCTTTAAGATGGGGCAAAGCAGCACGCGTAAGATAAAAATATCCGTTAATATTTGTATCTATGTGGATCTGCCACTCTTCATCCGTAATTGTAGAACTATCTTTATTAACGTACTGAACGCCAGCATTATTAACGAGAATATCTAACCGCCCAAAAGTTTTTACTGTTTGGGCAACAACGTCATTGCAAAACTTACTTGATTTTATATCACCTGCAATGGCTAAAGCTTTTCGCCCCTCTTTCTCAATTAAAGAGACAGTCTGTTGAGCATCTTCCGTTTCTTCAAGGTACAGAAAAGCAACATCAGCTCCTTCGCGCGCAAAATGCAATGCAACTGAACGGCCAATCCCACTATCAGCACCACTAATAAGAGCAACTTTCCCCTCTAATTTACCACTACCACGATAATTATCACGAATATGCTCCGCTGGAGGGATCATTTTCCCTTCAACGCCAGGTTGACGGTCTTGCGACTGAGGAGGAATTTCTGTTGGCATGAGAGATCCTAAAATCCAAATGAAAGCCTAAACACCTCTGTAGTAAGCCGTCTACTTTACTATAGGAATACTAGAGGCAATTAATTGGATGCTATTTTTATAAATATCAAGGGAATGTGATCGCTATTTTTTATTTTAACAGAGAAATAGGGCTTGCCCCAAAATATAATCATCCCCAAAAACTAGTAACACTTACGTATTAACTGTGCATCACTAACGCTCGCTCCTGCTTTAAAGGGAGTATAAAAACGCTCTTAAAAGAGTGCAATGGGGAGCTTAGGAATATATGAATTCGCTTATAGATTAGTTATTGAGTTACAGATAAAATAAAGATCATTGAAGTAATAGACACTTACAATGTTAAAGAGATATAAAAAGATCAATTAAAAAGAGTGGGTAAGAAGACTAAATTACATGCAGTCTAAACTCAAAAAAATTCATGTGATAGCAACTCTGAGCGTATTGAGTGGATATGTTCTTTTATCAAACCCTCAGACAGCTCGCGCAGAAACGAAAAATGACGTTCCTCCTCCTCCTGTGACTGCGCTGGATGCTTGTATGGCTCATCCTTGGTACATGGCTTTTCAGAATAATAGTGCAAATGTTTTATATCCGATTGGAGAGGCTCGTCTTAAAGAACTTTTATCTCGCTGAAAACGCGATCATGGGCCGGTGTTAGTTGATTCTCTAGGCCCTCAAAATAAACGTACTTTAGCTAGAACTTTGTACATTGAGCACCGATTACCTAATCTTGGTATTCCGCAAGAAGCAATTTGGATCAGAACAACAGGGAATACTACTATTCCTGAATATATGGGCATTATTAATGTTACCTTCCCTCTGGAAGGTACTTCCTGTAGTGCAGATCAGAGACGAGTAGAGGCTGAGTGGATTGTCAAATATTGTAAAGATTTAAACAAAGAAGAATGTAAAGAGTGGGTTGAGGATTTGGGAAACGAATGATGCCTATTGGAGTTTTTTTAATTGTTTGCACTGGAAGAGTGCAAATATCCTTACCGATGGAAAATATTCTTTTGATTTATCACCTGTGAAAAATCGCAAGTTATTTCAACAGATTGCTCAAGGTTTGGATCTTGATTTTAGTGTCGAAACAATACCAGAACCATGGCCGAAATGTGTAACATGTTGGATGATGGTGTTTCGAAGTTAGTCACTTTTTATGATGATAATTTAGCACAAGTACAAGGTATTAATGGCTTTCCAGCGGTAAATGTTTGGACAGATGGTGGTTACACAGTGTACCGTTCATATGATAATTTATAGACTAATGATAAAAACCAGCTTCGCAGTACTGAAAAACGAAAGGACATTCGTATATGGATTAATCCAACTGGAGGGTATTTAAGTACAGGAGGCGATGGTTTTCTTTATCAAGATTTAGTTTAATATCCTTTGGCATGAATTACATCATGCAACGACAACACAACATCATATAAAACAGGCAGCTCCTTATGACTCTAATGACCCTTGGGTTTATGCGATAGCAGATATTCAACGGGCTTTTCCTAAAACAGCTCGTGATCCTATTACAGGGGAAATGGCCCTTTAACGCCCTGTCTTCTTGTTGTTCGATGGACGTGAGGAGAGAAGGATAATTCAGGACGCTTTATCCTTACACAGCAATGGATCAGCACAGAGAGGCTATACCAAGAATAAGAGGTAGTATTCTCTTCACCATGATGGTCATACCATCACAAGACTGTTTACCATCCATTATCATCATGTATGCTCTTGCTTTACTGATGGATAGAGAGAAGATGTTACCATCTACCATCACATCCTTTACCTACAGCTCTATCCTTTAACCTCTCCTGTAGGGTAGAGCTCTCTAGAGAGAAGGATATATATACTCACTAGGGTGGTACCCCCCTCCTAAGGGATAGGATAGCTAGTGTTCTTCCTAGGAGAACTTCATTAGTGGAAACATTTCGGAAAACAGGTTATGAGCTCCCATGCCTCATCCTTCCGATCCTCCTTTAAGACCTCTTGAGATTGACGAAAAAGCTCATCTCGCTGCGCGTTCCATCTCCTTATACCGTGGTCCTACATCTCCCAATGCTCAGGCCTGTGTCCAGAATGTCTTAGCTCTTTTAACCTCTGAGCTCGATACACAGCGTCAGCGTAAGCTGGGTCAGAAGGCTCAGGAGCGTCTGCTGCATGAGGTTGGGACACTTCTGGCGGGTTTACTCCATCGGTCTCTCTCAGGCGTTCCTGTGCTGGCGAATAAGCGCCCCAGTGCAGCCTTATGGAAAGAGAACAAAGCTAAAGGTCTTATTGGCTTTAGAGCCTTCTGGGGGAAGATGGAGGCCTTGATCCGACTGGGTCTTGTCATGGAACGTGAAGCCATGCGCTTTGAAGATCCCAGAAGGACAAGTGGTATTGGTGGGAAGGCAGTAGCTCTTATGGCTACACCGGCCTTACTTGACCTTGCGAGACAGCATGGCTGCACTCAGCAGACACGCTCGGTTGATTGGAGACTGATTAAACAGCCTGACCCTCCAAGAGGAAAGCAAGCTCCGGTAAAGGACGCTGTAGTCTTTCATGACTTTCCTGATCTGTGGCGTGGACGCGTCAAGAAAGGAGCAAAGATCACGCTTGCAACACAAGCGCATGCGTGCATCACATTGCTTTCATGGAGCGCCTGAATGGCATGGCCTCTCAGTTGACGATCACAGGTTGCTCTCCTCCTGTTCTGCAAATGCAGTTTGGGCCCAGTATCTCCTTCTCAGGGCGGATCTATGCGCTGGGCGGGAATGATACCTATCAGAACCTTCCTGAGGCTGAGCGGCAACATATCACGATCAATGGTGAGAAGGTGGTTGAGGTGGATATCAATGCCTCCTCCTTATCTGTCTTCCTTGGAATGATGAAGGTTCAGGACGAGGATAAGGGCTTAGGAAAACCTCAGGATGATCCTTACCAGAAAGGAGTGCTAGCAGGGTTTCGTCGTGACGCGGTAAAGCATTGGTTTACCTCGTCATTACAAGGCGGAAGGTTAAAGACGCGATGGTCCGCTAATACCCCTCAGGAGGTCCGTACAGAGCGTTGTATGGCTATTTATGATGCCGCTTTAACCACGTACCCCGCTCTTGAAAGGCTGCATGAGATCTTGCCAGAACGGGAGAGAAACAGCTTACCGAGCGAGGAGTACCTCCCATGGGCGATAGGGCAGTATATTGCCTGTGTTGAATCCTCGATCATCAAATTCGCGCTCGATCAGATTATGGCCCAAGGAGGCGTTGCGCTGCCTTTGCATGATGCATTGCTCGTACCACACTCATGGGCCGATCAAGCCGTGCGCCAAATCACATTCGCAGGACAAGGTCGATTAATGAGAGACTTAATCATCGAGGTTAAGAAGAAATTATGATCGTTCAAATGTTTTATAGCTTGTTTCTTCTTAATGTAGAATGACCAACAGTCAAATAGATGGGAAAATCTATAATATATGAGATCGCAAAAATAAATAAAATGTGTTTTGATTGAAAAACAATTTCCTTTTATTATCCTTTAAATTTGGGAGCTAGTATTATGTCCGTTATCGACAAACGCACTGCAATCATTTATGATTTTGATGGAACACTTGCAAAAGGGAATCTACAAGAAACAAGTTTTATTCCCCAAATAGGTATGGAAAAAAAAGAGTTTTGGGAAGAAGTAAAAAATTTAACAAGAGAAAATAATGCTGATGAAATACTTGTATATATGCACCTTATGTTAGAAAAAGCTAACAAAAAAAACATAAAAATTTCTGCTAATGACTTTAATAAGCATGGACGTAAAGCGGCACTTTTCCCTGGTTTAGGCGATTCTGATTGGTTCAAGCGCGTAAACGAACATGCAAAAGATCTAAGCCTTAATTTAGAGCACTACATTATTTCTTCTGGAATAGAAGAAATGATTCGAGGTTGTTCTATTAGTAACGAATTTAAAAATATTTTTGCCTCAAAATTTATTTATAATAAAGAAAATCAAGCATCTTGGCCCGGGGTTGGAATAAATTATACTACAAAAACACAATACTTATTTAGAATAAATAAAGGTATAGATAATCATTGGGATAATAATAAAATAAATAAATTTATTCCCGAATCGGAGCGAAAAGTTCCTTTTGAAAGAATGATTTTTATAGGAGATGGAGAAACCGATATTCCCACAATGAAGATGCTTTCATACAAAGGCGGACATTCAATTGCCGTTTATGATAGTGCAACAACTCAGGATGATTTAAAAAAAATACATGATTTGATCTCTACTGGTAGAGTCGATTTTGTTGCTCCAGCGGATTATCAAAAAAACTCTCCTTTAGAAATCATTGTGAAGGGTATTCTCAGTAGAATCGCTTTTAAGAATTAAAACTCACTCCCTGAGCACCTCAACAACCTCTTGAGGCATTCCTTTCTCCACAAGGCCAAGGATGGCATCGGTGCAGAGATCCCAGCCAAGGTCTTGGGCTGCATAGGTATTGCCTGCCAGTGAGCGGGATTCATGCCCCACCAGTCGATCCCGCACCATCTCTGTGCAGGCACTCACCCCATGGGCATTGGCTCGCTCAAAGAAGGTGATGAAGTTGCGTCGAAAGCTGTGAAAGTCCACAAGCTTATCGGACTGAACACCCAGAACATCCCGCCGAAAGACCGGAAACCTCTTGGCAAAATAATAACTGCGCTTTTCTCCCGGTCCTCCGGGTTTACATTCAGGGAATAAAGGGGCGTTGGGATTACTCTGATCCGCAGCTTTTAATCGTCGAGCGATGATCGGCTGGATCAAAGGATGAAGGGGTATCGAGCGCACAGCATTACGGGTCTTCGCTTCCTGATCCGTAATCCTAATCCCCCACAGCACTCCCTTTGAGTGAGGATCAGTCATCACACGATCAACCGTTAAAGACGCAAGCTCGTTCTGTCTTGCTCCCGTTAATAAAGCAAGACGCATCAGATCATAAATCGCGGAGCCCCAATTCCATCGCCGTCCTTCATCAGGATCAGCCTTTAACAAGGCCATGAGTTCTTCTTCACTAAAGGGACGCAGACGGATCTTCTGTCTGTTCGCTCTTTGTTTCAAACCCGCTGTGGCCCCCATCCAAGGGTTTGGTTTAGGCAGAAGATGCTTCTGTATGGCAAAGTCCCACATGACCTTTAAGGGCGTTACGCGATTGCTGGCCGTCTTTACACTTAAACCTTGCACGTCCATCAACCACTCCACAAAGCCTCCCAAGACCCGAGGAGGGATCTCCTCAACCACCTGTTGACGCAAGAAGGCCATGAGATCCTCAGGCTCTTCCAGCCCCTTACTGTGAGCGAGATACCGTGCAAAGTGATTAAGGGTGGCACGATCCAAGGACTGAGATGAATGAGAGGTCGAGCTTTCCCGATCACGCATCCACCGATCAAGGATCAGCGCAAAGGGAGTATGCTGGCCCAGCGCGATCTCTTCAAAGCGAGAGGCGTAAGCCTGTCCATTCTGACCCGCCTGATCCATACGATAGGCTTGATCTTCCAAGAAACACTCCATGCCTTCCAAGAGACGATCCCGAGGACTTTCTGAGAAAGGCCAGTCTTCTGTTCCTTGATCATCCTCAACTGTCGACGCAATTTGAAGGGCCTGACGGGCTTTAAGAGCCTCTTGTAGAAACTGTGCCTCATCCATCCAGTCTGGCACTGCATGACCATGTAAAGGCGAGAAACCTGCTTGTATGAGCTTATGGTTAATTTCTTGGCGGATCGTATTAAGAGCAGCATCCCGAAGCTTAAGGGCTTCCTTGTAATGACGGGTTTGAAGGGACTTTAAAATATCTCTACGAAGACCTGTGGAGGAATTGAGAACCTTACCTACATCCTGCCAACGGTCTTTGGGCACAATAAAGCGGACGTAATATAAACCCGCCCGGTGTGTTAAATGAGTCATATCCATGCTGCCTTCTAACCACAGAGGCAGGAACACGCCAGCGTTTTAAGGTGACGCTGGGGTAGTGACGCAGCGTTAAAAGGAGGTGACACTCACCAGTTCTTAAGTGCTTGTTTTATAAGGAATTATTATATATTGGCGGAGAGAGTGGGATTCGAACCCACGGTACCCGTGAAGGCACAACGGTTTTCGAGACCGCCCCAATCGACCACTCTGGCATCTCTCCGCAAAACTCTAAAACAACTCATTTTATAAAGTGGCTAGGCCGGCTTATGGAGATATTTCCGCCATAATGCAAGAGCTTCTTCGTCTATTACTTTAATTTTTTAGTTGACTAACAGACCTTTTTTCATGTAACGACCCACCGTTCCTTCTTATCTTTTGGGGTAAGAAGATACCAATGACAAAAAGCGACTGAGTTGTCCCTTATATTTGAATTGTTCGAAAAAGTGACAACTACGAGTTCGGAATAGCGAGAGTTCCTAGAATGTTTGCAGTTATCCGCACTGGCGGAAAGCAGTATCGTGTTGCTCCTGAGAGCATCCTGAAGGTTGAAAAGCTTGAAGCTGAAGCCGGTAGCACAGTAACCTTTTCCGACGTTCTAATGGTCGGTGGTGAAAGTGGTGTTACTGTTGGTGCTCCACTCGTTGCAGGTGCAACGGTGACAGCTACTGTTGTCGCACAGGACCGTCTCCCAAAGGTCATCATTTTCAAAAAACGTCGTCGTCAGAACAGTCGTCGCAAGAATGGCCATCGCCAGCCTGTGACAGTCCTACGCATTGACGCGATTAACGCAGCTTAATTAGCCGCACTTCAGGAAGGATACACAGCCATGGCACAAAAAAAGGCAGGCGGTTCCAGTCGTAACGGACGTGACAGCGCTGGTCGTCGTCTCGGTGTTAAAAAATTCGGTGGTGAAAGCGTTTTGGCAGGTAACATTATCGTTCGCCAACGTGGAACCAAAATGAAAGCTGGCGCAAACGTTGGTATCGGTCGTGACCATACTTTGTTTGCTCTTGTTGATGGACAAGTCAAATTCCAACGCCGCTCAGAAGGCCGGGTGCATGTTTCTGTTGCACTTGCAGAAGCCGCAGAGTAATCAAAAAGCACTAAGGTGCGAAATTTGAGGCCGGCCTTTAGGGCCGGCTTTTTTATTATATTACAGGTAACGTCATGAAATTTCTCGATCAAGCCAAGATCTATGTACGTTCCGGCGATGGCGGTGACGGCGTGATCGCGTTTCGTCGGGAAAAATATATCGAGTTCGGCGGCCCCGATGGCGGGAATGGTGGTCGCGGCGGAGATATTATTTTCCGCGCTGTCCCTGCCCTTAATACCCTCATTGATTTTCGCTACACTCAGCACTTTCGTGCTCGTAAAGGCGGCAATGGAGCGGGCTCTGACCGAACTGGGGCGGCAGCTTCTAATGTCATCATTGACGTTCCCGTTGGAACGCAAATTTTTGATGAACATCGTGACGTCATGCTTGCTGACCTTGATGAAGCCGGTAAAGAAATCCTTCTTTGCCATGGTGGAGATGGTGGCAAAGGCAATGCTCACTATAAAACCAGCACTAACCGCGCTCCAAGGCGTGCCGATAAAGGCTGGCCGGGTGAAGAGCGTTGGGTTTGGTTACGTCTTAAGCTTATTGCCGATATTGGCTTAGTGGGCTTGCCAAATGCAGGGAAATCGACCCTTCTCTCCGTTGCGTCGCGCGCACGCCCCAAAATTGCTGATTATCCTTTCACCACCCTCCACCCTCAACTAGGTGTTGTTCGGCTTAACTCAACTGAAGAGTTTGTTATTGCGGACATTCCTGGATTAATTGAAGGTGCCAGTGAAGGTGCAGGCTTAGGCGATCGCTTCTTAGGGCATGTTGAACGTTGCGCGTCTTTGGTTCATCTTATTGACGGAACAGAATCACAAATCGTCAAACATTGGCGCCTGATCCGCAAAGAACTTGAGGCATATGATCAAAACCTTGCCTCCAAACCTGAAATCATCGTCTTAAATAAATGTGATGCCCTAACATCTGAGCAAAAATCGTCAAAGAAAAGAGCGCTCATGAAGGCATCTGGATCTGAAGTGATCACATTATCTGGAGCAACACAAGAAGGTTTACCCGAGCTTCTTCGCCTGCTGCAAGACCGTGTTAATTTAGCAAAAAAGCAGCTGTGAGACGTAATGCCCCCTATTACACCTTCTTTTAATACTATCCGGCGCGTGGTCATTAAAATTGGCAGCGCTTTATTAGTTGATAGTGAAAAAGCTACGTTACGCTTCGATTGGCTCTATAGTGTATGCGAAGATATTGCACAGCTTAAAAAAGAAGGTGTCGAAGTTGTTGTCGTGTCTTCAGGTGCTATTTCTTTAGCACGTCAACAGCTCGGATTAACCGCCCCTCGTCTTCGGTTGGATGAAAAACAAGCTCTTGCGACAATCGGTCAAATCTCCCTTGCTCAAGCATGGAGCCAAAACCTTTCCAAATTTGGCCTTACAGCGGGTCAATTATTACTCATTCCAGATGATACAGAAAATCGTGAACGTCACCTCAATGCACGCGCAACGCTTCAAACATTACTCGATTTGAACTGCGTTCCCGTTATCAATGAAAATGACGCGATTGCAACCACAGAAATCCGATTTGGTGATAATGACCGTTTAGGGGCTCGTGTCGCCCAAATGATAAATGCAGATTGTTTGATCTTACTCTCAGATATTGATGGGCTTTATACAGCAGATCCACGCACAGACCCAACCGCAACCCACATTCCTATTATTGAGCACATGACGGATGATATCCTCGCTATGGGAGGAGAACCACCCGCAGGATATTCTTCTGGAGGAATGCGCACTAAACTTATTGCCGCGCAAATCGCTAATCGTGCTGGCACGGCTATGATAATAGCGAATGGCCAACACTTACACCCGATTAAAAACCTATGGAATGGGGGCAAAAATACATGGTTTTTGCCACAGACCACACCTAGCTCCGCTCGCAAACGCTGGATCATCAGTAGTCTAAACCCAAAAGGTACGGTTTTTATTGATCTTGGTGCATTACACGCTCTTCATGAGGGCGCGTCTCTTCTCCCGGCTGGAGTGACACATATTGACGGTAGCTTCACACGCGGTGATCTCGTTAACATTTGCGGACCGGATAAAGCCATACTTGGCCGCGGACTTGCCTCTTATTCTTCTGAAGAAAGTCTCAAAATAATAGGTCATAAATCAATAGAGATGGAACAAATCTTAGGGTATCGAGGGCGTGATGCCCTCATCCACCGTGATGATCTCACTCTCGATAGTCCCTTAATACGTCAATAACTACCTTGGTGGCCAACGTAACTTAGGTTCCGCTCTTGGTTTTGAATATTCTTCATCAAAATCATAACGTGTGTTTTTACGTGGAGCCAATTCATCCCGAGCTTGCCGGATAGGCTGAGGCTGCATCCGATTGGGTGCCGGATGTTGACGGTTTTTTTCCTCCCACGGAGCCTGTTGCTCCCAGCTTTTTATTGTATCTATCCGACGAGGTTGGCGTGAACGTCCCCTATATTCGGGGCCATCCTCGTAAGAAAATTGATCCGAACGTACGGTTGTAGCTGGTTCAAAATATTTCTCAGCATCATCAGAAGCCTCTTGCTCGCTCTCCGTATGACTGACGGAAAGATCACGACCTGTAATGTCATTATCTCTCACAGGCGTCGTATATTCACGTGCAATCCGATGATCCGATGATGGTGCGGTTAAACGCAAAGTCAGAGACTGCAATTCAGCTCTTAATTCCTCTAACTGGAACTCAACTTCACGCAACCGGGGTTTAAGGCCAAAAACAGCAAAAGGCATACACAAAAGCGTAAAGGCAAACAAACCCATAATAACGAAGAGGCAAATGATTACCCAACCAGGCAGCCATGAAAAATCGGCCATTATATTCAGGTCCTGTTAACAGGAGGAAAGCTTAATGGGTTACACTTCAAGGAAAGTGACCAACTCACATTCCCAAAGCACGACGATAAATGTCAAGAAGTGTCTCTTGCTCTTCAACTTCAGCAGGCTCCTGCTTACGAAGCTTAATAATCTGCTTGATGATCTTCACATCAAACCCAGCTGATTTTGCTTCAGAAAATATATCCTTAATATCTCCAGCCAAAGCTTTTCTTTCTTCTTCCAAACGTTCAACTCGCTCAATAATAGAACGCAAGCGATCCGCTGCAATTCCACCTGTAGCAACATCATCATTTTTATTTTCAACGTCCATCTTTATATCCTCAGTTTAAACACAGCTCGATATTAAAATCATAATACCTATCTGCCGGGTTATCGCTCTACCTCTAAAGCAGGTCAACGGAATTATGTTTCTTTAATATATAACAGTAACCTTAGTTCTTTTCTCACATAGTCGCTCCTCTCGATCTCGTGCACGGCTCTTCTCTTGACAGAGCCACCCTACAAGGCTGATCTACAACGAAACCTATTCATTAAAGGTCCGAGACCTAGAATCATTCATTCTATCCGCCATGCCAGGTTCGAAAGATCTGAAAGAACACTTATGGAACACGCTCAACAAGTTAATCCATTCGATTACATTATTTTTGGCGCCACCGGCGACCTCACAATGCGTAAGCTTTTACCTGCCTTTTATAACAAGCTTCGTTTAGGACAAATCCCTGAAGAAGCACGCATTATTGGCACGTCAAGAACAGACCTTGATAAAGCTGGTTACATTGAACGTGCCAACGAAGCTCTTGAACGTTTTATTCCAGACGAAACAAAATCACCTGAACTCATTGAGCGTTTTTTAAAAATGCTCAACTACATCACTCTTGATGGAACAAAATCAGATAGTGATTGGGCTGGATTACACACGATCTTAGCTGAATCTCCAAAAGATCGTATTCGCGTTTTTTATTTTGCAACGGCTCCTCAACTTTTTGGGGCTATTAGCGAAAACCTCTCTAAGAATGATCTTATTACATCGCACTCTCGTGTTGTTCTTGAAAAACCAATTGGAACAAATTTAGACACAGCTAACGCTATTAATAACGGCGTCGGACAATTTTTCCCAGAAAACCAAATTTACCGCATTGATCACTATATTGGCAAAGAAACAGTCCAGAATGTTCTGGCTCTTCGCTTTGCTAACCCCATCATCAATGCGGTTTGGTCTTCTGAATATATTGAAAGCGTTCAAATCACGGCCGCTGAAACAGTTGGCGTCGAAGGCCGCGCGTCTTATTATGATACATCAGGCGCTCTGCGTGACATGATACAAAACCATCTCCTGCAGGTGCTCTGTTTTGTAGCCATGGAAAAACCTGAATCACTCGAAGCTGATACAGTTCGGAATGCTAAAGTAGCCGTCCTAAAAGCATTACGCCCAATTACAGACAAGAACATTGCATCTGATACAGTCCGTGCTCAATATACGGCCGGAACCGTGGGCGGCAATAATGTACCTGGTTATGTGGACGAACTTGGTCACACCAGCAATACAGAAACATATGCTGCGGTCAGGGCATGGGTTGATACCCCTCGCTGGAAAGATGTTCCTTTCTATATCCGCACAGCAAAACGCTCTGCTGAAAAAGTCAGTGAAATTGTTATTCAGTTTCGTGCTGAAGCCTCCACGCTTTTTGGCAAGCCTCCTGCAAGCAACCGCTTGGTGATTCGCATTCAACCTCACGAAGGTCTTGATCTGCGCTTGAACGTAAAAAACCCAGCATTAGATACTTTCACTCTACGCACAGCTGAGTTGGATGCACCACTCCTTATAGAAGGACAACCTTTCCCTGATTCTTATGAAAGATTGCTCCTAGACGCTGTTCGCGGTAATCCAATTCTCTTCATCCGCCGGGACGAGGTCGAATCTGCATGGCGTTGGGCTGAGCCTATTCTTACAGGTTGGAGCGAGAATAAAGCACCGATGGAAACCTATAGTGCTGGCTCTCACGGTCCCGCCAAAGCAGAAGCAATGCTCGCATCAAATGGCGATAAGTGGCACGAAAATATGGAGTAAACGTTTTTGACAGGCAAAGGGAACACACCGCCTCAGTTAAGAGGCTCCCGGCGTCCACCACGTACACTCAAACAACATCTGATACGCCGGCTACTCATGATAGTACCGGCGTTTCTTCTTATGCTTGTTGTTGTACGCTCTGGGTTGCTGGATATTTCATATGACAAATTAACATTCAGTAGCTTGAAGTGGTTTGATAATACCTCTCTCGTTGAGCATTTGAGACTGGTAGTTGTTAATGATGGCCTTACAGACCTACCAAAAAACTGCCTTGTTTTTGCTATTGATGGGACAACATCTGAAAACACCCCGAACATTGATGTGCTGGGACGACATGGCGCCGATTGTCCGGGCGACAAACGTTATGCAGAAAAGCTCTTCAGCATAAAAGTTAATCGATCAGAGAGAACTATACAAACAGATGCGGGTTCTCCCGGTTCTTTTCGATTTATCCAACCATAACTATTGCTTTTGAATAAGAATGTTTCAGCTTATTATCCATGGCCGCTGAAACATTCTTTCAAAAACTCTCCACCTTCACGCAATGCTCTACGCCCATCTCGTAATAAGGCATAACCGTTTAAAAAGCCGTGTATCATACGTGGAAAATTCCTATGGCGGACTTTGACACCAGCTTGTCTCAATATTTGAGTATATAAGTCCCCCTCTCCTCTTAAGGGATCAAACCCTGCCGTAACAATCATAGCTGGTGGTAAACTTTCAAAGTCATCAGCAAAAACAGGCGAAAAGGAAGGGTCAAATAACTCATCATATGAGTTTAATGTTTGCCCACAATACCAATATAGAAGTTCCTTGGTTAACATATAACCATTTGCATATCTCTCTCGAGATAATGGAGAAATTGGTCCACTTAACGCAGGATAATATAAAAGCTGTCCTTTGATAGTTTGAGGATGCTTCTCTCTTTTATTCCATTGCGCCAAGACAGCCGCTAAATTTCCTCCTGCACTATCACCCGCAACAGCAATGGGTATATGCGGGGCCACTTTCATTAACCACGACAAGGCACCCTTTGCATCATTTAACCCCAACGGAAATCGATACTCTGGCGCCAAACGATAATCTAATGATACGACCATTGCCTTGGATGCCGCCGCTAAACGACAGCAAATTCCATGATGTGATACTAAATCACAATGAACAAAGCCCCCACCATGCAAAAATAAAACCACCCCCGATACTTGACCGCGTGGACGATAAAGACGCGCTTCTCGTAAAACGCCATCACCAGTAGGGATTTTTATTGTAATCCATTTACGTATCCTCAACGAGGAGAGCTTCTGCGGAAAACTCGGGCGCCCCATAGAACGCCGTATTTGTTTTAAAATGAATGCAGAAGGTGAAGAAAGAGGAATAGTCGGAAGAACTTCATCTGATGAAGCTTCATTCGCCCCTTTTTTGCGTGCACGCCATGCTAAATAAAACAAAATAATGCGTAATAATAATGTCGGACGCATAACTTTCCCACAATACTTTCAGAAATCTCTCTATTCATCTCTTGACGTGTTCGACCACTCAGCGCAAGTTCCGCACGCCAGACAGTTGGACGATCGCTGTGTTCTTTATATGAACATGGAGGAAAGTCCGGGCTCCATGGGAAAACGGTACCGGCTAACAGCCGGCGGGGGTGACCCTAGGGAAAGTGCCACAGAAAACAAACCTCCCATCGGGCTTCGGTCATGGGTAAGGGCGAAACGGCGTGGTAAGAGCACACCGCAAAATCGGCAACGATTTTGGTCACGGTAAACCCTACCGGGAGCAAAACCGAATAGGGACAACAGATTATCGCTTGATAATCGGGGGCTTCTCACCCCGTTGTCCGGGTTGGTTGCGTGAGGCTTGTAGCAATACAAGTCCCAGAGGAATGATCGTCCCGTTTTTGACGGACAGAACCCGGCTTACAGACTGTCTGGCTCAAATAAATGAAATAAAAAATATTTTTTTTACTCCAAAAGAATAGAACATAAAGAGAACAAAGAGTGACCACTCTTTTACTTACGTTATAAATCCCCTTGATAAATCTTAATAAATAATACTTTTCATTGTCATATTTTACATAAAAAAAATAGCGCAGTTTTCTGCCATTTTTTGACGTTTTATATTTGACGTCCCATGAAATCCCATGATATCCCAAGAATAGACAAATCAATTACTACACGTTCTTGCGATTCCTGATTGTGAAGGGAGGCATTATCTAAAATGAGCATGTTTCTCGGCACGCACCAGAACCGCTTTGATGCCAAAGGACGTGTGTCTATTCCGGCACCTTTCAGGGCAACGCTAAAAACGCAAGCTCAAGCCGGAGAGCCCCTTGTTATTCTCCGTCCTTCACATTTTCATCCTTGTGTTGAGGCATGGCCGACAATGGCTTTTTCTGCACTTGCAACACCTTTAGATGATTATGACCCTTTTTCGGAAGACCACGAAGATTTAGCAACCAGTCTTTATGCTGATGCATATCCCCTTGATAGTGATAAAGAGGGACGCATTATCATTCCTGAATCTTTACGCAGTCATGCTGGTCTAACCGAAGATGTTGCTTTTGTCGGTTTAGGAAAAGTGTTTCAAATCTGGAATCCGGAAGCGGCAGAAAAGCGCCGTCAGCAAGCACGTGCACAAGCACGCACGCTTACATCGGGACGCAAAAACAATCATACTGGATCACCTTCATGAGCACTATTGATCTTATTCATGAAGGCCATATCCCGGTCATGCTGCCAGAAGTACTGGATGCTCTTGCTCCACACGACAACGGACGTTACCTTGACGGAACATTCGGTGGCGGTGGATATGCACGAGCAATCCTTAATAAGGCTAACTGCAGCCTTCATGGAATTGATCGAGATCCAGATGCCATAACACGCGGCCAAGCGATGGCTAAGCAAGCAGATAACCGGCTGTTTATGCACCAAGGCACCTTTGGCGATATGGAACAGCTTGTTGGCAATGTTGGTCCTTTTGACGGAATTGTGCTCGATTTAGGCGTTTCATCTTTTCAAATCGATCAAGCCGACCGTGGGTTTTCTTTCCGTCAGGATGGCCCTCTCGATATGCGTATGGGGTCAAATGGCCCCTCCGCCTCTGATCTCGTCAATTCTTTGAAAGAGAATGAGTTGGCAGATATTCTGTACCAATACGGCGAAGAAAAATTATCCCGCCGTATTGCGCGTGCCATTGTCACCGCACGCACAGAAGAGCCCATCACAACAACAGGGCAGCTTGCACACATCATTCGCAGCTGTGTCCCTCGGGATAAAGCCAATATCGACCCAGCTACACGTAGTTTTCAAGGATTACGTATTGCCGTGAATGATGAACTTGGCGAACTCGAACGCGTCTTACAGACAGCTCCTTTTTTATTAGCGCCTGAAGGTATTTTTGTAGTGGTAACTTTTCATTCACTAGAAGATCGTATGGTCAAACGTGCAATGGCATCACTATCTGGAAAAACAGCCAATCCCTCTCGCTATGAACCTGCGCCTGTCCAAAAAGAAGCTCCTGAATTTTCTTTGCTTTATTCACGTCCGCTATCAGCCACAAAAGAAGAAGCATCGCAAAATCCAAGAGCACGCAGTGCTCGCCTACGCGCAATAAAAAGAAACTCTCGATCACACGTCTCTACTATGTCTTCCACAGGAGCTTTGGCATGACCCTGATCCGGCCTTTTACATTTGCATGTGCTGTTCTTGCGGCTGGATCTGGTCTTTTTCTGTATACGAAAAAGCATGAGACAACCGTTCTTGATCAACAAATAACCAAAGTTGTTCAGGACACTCAAAAAGTACGCGCACAAACAGCCATGCTTCGGACAGAGTGGGCATTGCTTAACCAGCCTGACCGCCTCAACCGTTTAGCCGCGCGCTTCTTGCCTCATCTTCATCCAATGACGCCTAATCAATTTGTTCGTATGGCGAACTTGGAGCAGCACCTCCCTGCACCCAATACTCATACGGCATCTCCCGACCCACGTGCGACCTTGCATGAAGCTGTCGCGCATGCAGAACAGGAATTACCTTTAGCATCTCCCAAGGCTGCTTCTAGAACACCCAATATAACGCACCCCGTTATATCCCGCCCGGTTGCTCTTGCTTCTGCTGCTCTTCCTGCGATGGCCGCGGCAGCACGACCTCTCGTTGTTGCTCATCAAAATAAACATCTGCCTAAAGTTCATCGTGAGCGTACTATTGACAATGATTTCGCTTCCGCAACACCTACAAGAGCACAACATACCAATATAATGCCACCTAAAGCAGAACCACTTCCCACCCTGCATTTGGTAAGCTATCGCCCAACGCAAACGCGTACCGCTCAAGCTGTGCCAATCGGAACCAATGTATGGCCAATTCCTGAGCGCCATCACGTTCATAAAGCGACAACAGCACGTTTTTCTATTTCTGAAACACGTCTAGCGGAAGAGCGCCCTCATAGTCGTCGTCGGCTCGCTTCCGCTCTTGGAAATGACGGTGGTGCCTTGCCCCCTCCTGTTCCTCTTTCAAACTGATACTTAACTTCAACTGCTCGTTCATTACCGCCCCCGAGGCTTCAGGCGAGCAACGTTTATAGGACGTAACGCCGCAGGATGCCTCAGAACGTTCCTCCTTCTCGTAACCCGAGAGATCAGAAACCTCAGAAAATACCGGCGTCTTTTCGGCGTCTTAATCTTGACCAAATGCACAGTCGTTTACTTGCAGTTGGTATGGGGTTTTTAGCAATCTATGGAGCCGTAGCCCTTAAGGCCACTTTCGCTACAGTCCTCATGCCAATGGAGCCTGAAAAGAGACAGATTGCTCCACAAGTTCCTGACATTCCTAAAAGTGATCCCAAAGGTGAAATCGCCGGAGATTTTGCCCTTCCTAGCGTCAAAAGAGCCAGCATTACAGACCGTAATGGGCAAGTTCTGGCTCTCTCCTTACCTGTGGCTCAAATTTACGCTAACCCAATGGAGTTGATTGACCCTCAGGACGCAGCTCAAAAGCTCAAAAAGGTTCTTCCTCAATTAAATATGGAAGAAACTATTCGGCGCCTTTCTCTCAAAAAACAATTTGTCTATATCGCCCGTGATATTTCTCCTGTTCAGGAAATTGCGATTAATAATCTCGGCATCCCCGGTATTTATTTTGAAGCCGGTGAGAGACGGCATTATCCTCTTGGCCGAACAGCCGCCCAAATTATGGGAAGCGTGGATATTGATGACCATGGCATTGCCGGAGTGGAGCGTTTTTTCAATCAACGTCTAAACTCTGATCGTGCCCCTTTACGCCTTTCTCTTGACATTCGTGTTCAAGCTGTTGCCCTTGATGAGTTAGAAGCCGCTAAAAACGAATTTTCTGCTATTGGTGCATGCGCCATTGTCATGGACGTTCATACAGGTGAAATATTGGCAATGGTCAGCCTACCTGACTATGACGCCAATAATTTTAATCATGCCCCGAATGACTCACGTTTTAATCGTGCCGTTACTGGTATGTATGAACCAGGATCAACTTTCAAACTTCAAACAGCCGCAATGGGTTTACAGCTTGGAGTTGTACATGTCTGGGATCGGTTCTCCACTATTCCCATCCGAGTTGGGCGCTTTACAATCCGTGATATGAAATCCGATCATTTCGCCCCATGGTTATCCCTTCCTGCTGTGCTTGCCTTTTCATCCAACCCGGCTGCTGCACATATCGCCTTGGATGTAGGGGCCCAGCGCCAACAAGAATGGTTGCGGAATATGGGGTTCTTTAACAGAGTTCCAATTGAATTACCGGAAGCAGGCCGTCCACTGGTTCCTTCCCCTCGTAACTGGGGTATCTCCACCGTTATGACCGTAGGGTTTGGACATGGTGTAGCAGAACCTCCGCTTTCAATCGTTCGAGGAACGGCAGCAACTGTAAATGGTGGTATTTTATTAAAACCAACTCTCGTTGCGCGTGATGAAAATGAAAATATATCTGCCAATGATACGGATGAGGTCGGTGTGCAAACGCCTGTTGGCACCCGAGTTCTTTCTGAAAGAACATCTGCTCTTTTACGAAAGCTTCTTCGGTTGGATGTGACCGTAGGAAGCGGAAAATCGGCTGAAGTCGCAGGCTATTATGTAGGAGGAAAAACCGGAACTGCGGAAAAAATTGGCGCACATGGTGGATATCTCAAACATGTTAACGTATCCGCCTTTACCAGTGTGTTCCCAATGAATAATCCACGTTATGCGGTATATGTGATGTTAGATAGTCCGCACGCTACTGCGGCAACGCATGGCTGGACAACAGCCGCATGGAACGCAGCGCCAACGGTAAAAAAGATTATCTCTCGTGTTGGTCCCCTCCTCAATGTTTTCCCAGATACTGCCAACAAAGCGGCCATAGATGCCTCACTTGCAATTGCTATGAATCCTTCTGTTCCATCTGGTTATCGTCCATTAGGACCCGGGAACGACCCTGGAGACCCTCGCAATCAGATCCATACCTCTAGAACCAAGCGTGGGGACTAAATGATGCGCCTTTCTGAAATTCTACATTTAATTCCGTCCCCTACAGCACAACTTGCTTATGATCCTGATATTTATTCTGTCGCTATTAATAGCCGCACGGTACAAAAACAGACGCTCTTTTTTGCTTTGAAGGGGACACACCTCAATGGAGCTGATTATATTCCACAGGCCCTTACAAACGGTGCCGATGCCATTATTTCTGAAACGCCCATCAGCGAAATAACACACTCATTCCCTGATGATTTTCCTATCCTGTACCTCGCAAATGCAAAACATTTGCTCGCTTTAGCCGCCTCTCAGCTTGCCGGGCCGCAGCCAACGTCTATTGCGGCCATAACAGGAACAAATGGAAAAAGTAGCACGGCGGAGTTTCTTCGTCAGTTATGGTCATTACAAGGAAAAAACGCAGCCAGTTTAGGGACATTAGGTTTAATAACAAACGCAAATATTCCACCGCCTCCTTCTCTTACAACGCCTGATTCTATTTCTTTAGCCAATACACTTGCCCTCTTAGCCAAAAACAATGTGCAGCATGTTGCTTTAGAAGCTTCATCTCATGGTTTAGAGCAGCATCGTTTGGATGGTGTAAAAATTACGGCTGCTGGTTTTTCCAACCTCACCCGTGACCATCTTGACTATCACAAAACGATTGAAGCCTACCGAAACGCCAAAACGCGTCTTTTTGCCGACTTATTACCACATACTGGCATAGCGGCCATCAACGCAGATATGGACCCACAAACAGTCCGTGATCTCACACATATAGCCGCTAACCGGGGAATCAAACTCAGAAGCGTGGGAAAACGTGGGACCTCTTTACGCTTAATTCATCATCAACCAACCCCAAGTGGACAAACTATTACGCTTGCGCTTAATGGCGAAGAACTAGCCCCCATAGATCTTCCTCTACCGGGACTTTTCCAAGCTGAGAATGCTTTACTCGCTGCTGCGATGTGCTGGGAAAATGACAATACCGCTTATGATGTTCTAAAACTTCTCCCTTCTTTAACGGGCGTGCGCGGGCGTTGTGAGCGCGCTGTTGAACTATCAAATGGGGCCACCGCTTATGTGGACTACGCTCATACCCCTGATGCTTTGGAACATGTCCTTGCCAGTTTACGCCCCCATACCACGGGACGGTTAATCGTCGTCTTTGGAGCAGGTGGTGATCGGGACCGAGGGAAAAGACCTCTTATGGGAGACGTGGCATCCAAAATGGCAGATATCGCTATCATAACGGATGATAATCCACGCTCTGAAGACCCTACGCTTATCCGTGCCGAAATTAAAGCAGCCTGCCCTGATGCAATAGAAATTGCTGACCGCAGAGCAGCTATTGCGGCGGGGCTAGATGCCCTTCAAGCGGGAGACATTCTCGTGGTTGCCGGAAAAGGCCATGAACAAGGCCAGACTGTCGGGCAAACCGTCCTACCTTTTGACGATCGTCAGGTTCTACGCGAATTAGCAGGTGTAGCATGAACATTCTTTGGACAAGCGACGAATTACGCCAAGCAACTCACGGGAAACTCGTCGCAGATGATCTCATGATTACCGGCGTTTCCATTGATACAAGAACTCTACAACCGGGAGACCTTTTCATCGCCCTTCAAGGTGAAAACAGCGATGGGCATGCTCACATTGAAAAGGCGTTACAGGCCGGTGCTGCATGTGTCATGATCCATACGCTGGATATCTCTATCAAAGATGATCCACGCTTGCTTTTGGTCGCAGATACAATGCAAGGGTTAATAGCCCTCGGGCACTATGCAAGGACACGGTTCAAAGGAAAACTTATTGCAATTACCGGAAGCGTAGGCAAAACCACAACCAAGGATATGCTCCGCACAGCATTGCAAAAAAGTGGAAAAACCCATGCCGCAGTGGCTTCCTATAACAACCATTGGGGAGTACCACTTACACTCGCACGCCTTCCAAAAGATGCAGACTATTGCATTAGTGAAATTGGCATGAACCATGTCGGTGAGATTCTTCCTCTGGCACAGCAAGTTAAACCAGATGTCGCGATTATTACGACCATTGGAACAGCACATTTGGGCCATATGGGAAGTATAGAGGCAATAGCAAAAGAAAAAGCGTCTCTCTTTTCTGCCCTCCAACCTCATGGAACAGCAATTGTTCCTGATGACGCTATCGGTTCACATTTTTTCCATGAATATATTCCTCACGATCGAACATTGTGGACTTGTGGGATATCTTCAACCGCAGATATATGCATCCAGAACCTCGTCTCTACAGCGGAAGGAAGCCACTTTACCTTGCTCGTTCCACAGCAAAAATACGATGTTGAATTGCATGCTCCAGGCAAACATATAGCACGCAATGCAGCGCTTGTTCTGGGAACTGTAAAAGCCCTTCATGCTGATTTGCCGGCAGCTATATCTGCCTTAAAGACCTTTCTCCCGAGTGCTGGTCGTGGACAAATCCGGACTATTCTAAATAACGTACAGCTCTTAGATGAAAGCTATAATGCTTCAACAACCAGCGTACGCGCCGCGATCGAAACTCTATCCTTGCTTCCCGCCCAGCGCCATGTTGTTGCTTTAGGCGACATCTTAGAGCTGGGAACATTTGCTGCTGCTGAGCATAGAACACTAGCTGAAAGTGTTATTTCAGCGAACGCTATTGCTTTTTGTTGTGGCGAACATATGCGCGCACTGTATGATGCGCTACCTAAAGCCCTACAAGGTGCTTATGCACCAGATTCCCGTTCTTTAGCGCCAGTTTTACGCGCTGCCCTTCAACCTGGTGACCTCCTTCTTGTTAAAGGAAGCTTTGGAAGCCGGATGCGTGACCTTATTGCTCTCTTAGACCAAACCTCAAACCCGGTTTCCAACTGATGCTTTTTAATCTTATTGCAACACATTCCACATCGCATGGCGGCTTTTTTAACCTTTTTCATTACCTAACATTTCGTTCAGGTTGCGCGTGTCTGACCGCCTTATTAATTTCCCTTGCGCTCGGAAATCCATTTATTGCTCAATTAAAACGAATTCAACGCGGAGGACAACCAATCCGTACATTAGGGCCAGAGCGTCATATTCTAGAAAAAGCTGGGACCCCTACCATGGGGGGGATGCTGATTTTAATCGCCCTCTTTTCAGCCACCCTTCTGTGGGCTGATCTTACCAACGGTTTCGTCTGGGCTGTTATGCTCACAACAGCGGCTTTCGGTGCTGTTGGCTTTGCTGACGATTATTTAAAGCTCTCCAAACGAAATACCAAAGGTGTTTCTAAACGCATGCGTTTAGGGTGTGAATTTCTTGCCTCACTCATTGCAGGTATCTGGCTGCAACATCTCACACCACCAGAACTCCGTAATGATGTTGCTTTGCCTTTTGTAAAAGATATTCTCATTCCTTTAGGATATGCTTTTCCTATCTTTGCCATGATAACAATTACAGGCTTTGGTAATGCCGTAAACTTCACAGATGGCTTGGATGGTCTGGCTATTGTTCCTGTGATTATCGCAGCGCTTGTTTTCGCTTTTATTTCCTATCTCGTCGGTAATCATGTTTTTGCAGATTACCTTCAACTTCACCCTATTCCCGGTACAGGTGAGCTTAGTGTTTTCTGTGCCGCTTTGATTGGAGCCGGTTTAGGGTTCCTGTGGTTTAATGCGCCACCAGCAGCTGTTTTTATGGGAGATACAGGCTCTCTATCACTTGGTGGAGCGCTTGGTTCAATCGCTGTTGCTGTCAAACATGAACTGGTTCTTTGTCTTGTGGGAGGTGTATTCGTTGCAGAAACACTCTCTGTGGTTATTCAGGTCTTGTGGTTTAAACGCACCGGGAAACGCGTTTTCCTAATGGCCCCTTTACACCATCATTTTGAGAAGAAAGGCTGGCAAGAGCCTAAAATTGTGATCCGTTTCTGGATTGTTTCGATTGTTCTGGGACTATGTGGTCTAGCCACATTGAAACTAAGATGAGCTCTTTTCCACACAACCTTTTTAGTAATGAGCATTTTGCTGTTTATGGGTTAGGCAAGAACGGCGCTGCTGTCGTTCAATCTCTACTCGCTATGGGGGCTTACGTTCATGCTTGGGATGATAAAACACCCTCATTACCTCATCATGATCGTTTAACACTCGCCCCAATCTCTAACCTAACAGGTATGAGTGCGCTCATCCTGTCTCCAGGTATTCCACATAACCTTCCTAAACCGCATCCCATTGCTGACTTAGCCCGCGCTCAGAACGTTCCAATCTTATCTGATGCGGAACTACTCTTCCAAGCCGTACGTAAAGCAGGATCTCAAGCACGATTTGTTTCCATCACGGGGACAAACGGGAAATCAACAACAACTGCCTTGCTCACCCATATTCTCCAAACAGCCCATGTTCCATGTGCGGCAGGCGGTAATCTGGGCATAGCCTCTCTGGCCTTACCTCTCCTCCCAGATGAGGGTGTGTATGTGATTGAAATGTCTTCCTACATGCTGGAACGCTTACACCAATTTCACGCTTCAACTGCATGTTTGCTCAATATTACACCAGATCACCTTGATCGTCATGGAGATATGGCAGGCTATACCTCTGCCAAGAAACATGTGTTCGATAATATGACCCCAAAAGACTTAGCTGTTCTTGGGCAAGATGATCCTTGGTGTGACGCAATTGCGCATGACCTTGAAGAACGAAAAATACCCTTCACACTTATTGACCCTGATCATCTACCGGAGTTCGAGGCTTCAGCTCTTCCCGGGCGCCATAACCGACAAAATATTGCTGCTGTTTGGGCTATGGCGCATCATCTTGGCTTGAACGACAAAGATATTCGCTCTGGGCTATCTTCTTTTCCTGGCTTAGAGCATCGTTTACAAAAAGTTGCTGAGTATGATGGAATTTCTTTTGTTAATGATAGTAAAGCCACAAATGCTGAAGCAACTTCTAAAGCTCTCGCCTCTTATGATCGTGTCATGTGGATTGCGGGTGGTGTAGCAAAGGCAGGTGGAATAGAAATGCTTGTTCCATGGTTTGATCGAATTGATCATGCCTTTTTAATTGGACAAGATGCAGAACTTTTTGCCCAAACTCTTACCAAACATGGGGTCTCTTTTTCACGTTCTGAAACGTTAGACAAAGCGGTCCCAGAAGCGTTCCAAAAGGCACGTCAATCTGATGTTAAAACTGTTCTGCTATCTCCAGCATGTGCCAGTTTTGATCAATTTCGTAACTTTGAAGACCGTGGGTCATATTTCGTTCAGATTTGTAAGCATATAATGTCGTAATTTCATATTATATCTAAGACTTACGACATAACACAGGAAGGTAAAAACAATGGCGGGTCCCTCCCGTGTCGATTCATCTGCCCTCTCTCGTTGGTGGAGAAATACGGATAGAGTAACCCTCGCCTGCGTTGGTCTATTAATTGGTCTGGGCTATGTTCTAATGCTCGCAGCCAGCCCTTCAGTTGCTGCGCGTATTGGCGCATCGCGCAACATGTTTATCCTAAAACAGATTATCTTTTTGCTTTTAGCAGGAGGAATCGTTCTTGTTGTTTCATCCCTCTCGCGTAACACCATAAAAAAGCTGGCTTTCGTCGGAGGGATTATTGCACTTGGCGCAACCGCTATGACACTTGTTCATGGAATGGAAATTAAGGGTGCACGCCGATGGATTTCTCTGCCCTTAATGTCTGTACAGCCATCTGAATTTTTAAAACCTTGCTTTGCTGTCGTGACAGGCTGGCTTCTTTCTGCTCGGCGGACGGTTGTCCTTAAAGGGAATATTGCCTTTCCGGGTATGCTTTTAGCATTTGCATCTTTTGCAGCCATTTTAGTTTTGCTGAAGTCCCAACCTGATATCGGAATGTTATCCGTTATTACGATGGTTTTTATGACGCAGCTTTTCGTCGATGGCCTAAGGCTCTACTGGGTTGGCCTTTGTGTCGCCAGTATGGTTGGCGCATTTGGTGCAGCTTATATTGTTTTCCCTCATGTACGTTCACGTGTTCAGCGTTTCTTACACCCTGATGTCGGTGATCATTATCAGATTGATACTGCCCTTCGGGCTTTTGGTAATGGGGGCCTTTTAGGGCGAGGTCCCGGAGAAGGTCGAGTAAAAGACCTTTTACCCGATGCTCATGCTGACTTCGTTTTTGCCGTAGCAGGTGAAGAATACGGGCTTTTGCTTTGTGTTGGAATTATACTCATTTTTGGAACAATTGTTATTCGCACCTTACTCAAACTAATGCGTGAAGACGATCCTTTCGTTATTATTTCAGCGAGCGGGCTTGTCACAGGGTTTGGATTGCAAGCTTTCGTTAATATGGGCTCCACTCTTCACCTTATCCCAACTAAAGGCATGACCCTCCCTTTTATTTCTTACGGCGGTAGTTCAGCTATGTCTGTTGCATTAACAATGGGGATGGTACTTGCCCTTACCCGGCATCATGTTGGACAAGGCAAAGTGTCACAACGCGTCGCTCAATCTTATAAACCCGGCTCTCTACTGGAAAGACATCCTCAATGAAACGCCCTATTATCATCGCTGCTGGTGGAACCGGCGGTCATTTCTTTCCGGCAGAAGCTGTCGCAACTGTTCTGGCTGAACGAGGGCATAACCTCATTTTAATGACAGATGCTCGTCATGGTAAACGTGAATCCGGCTTCTTTAAAGACAGACCTCAATATATCCTTGAAGGAGCTGGTGTCGCAGGGAAAGATCTATCTCACAAAATTAAAGGACTAACCGCCCTGATGCGCGGGACAATCAAAGCACGAGAAATCTTACTCTCGTTAAATCCAAGTGCTATCGTTGGTTTTGGAGGATATCCCTCTCTTCCACCACTTGTTGCCTCGCGCCTTTTGCCAGCAGAAAAACGCCCCAAAATGATCATTCATGAAGGGAATGCTGTTCTAGGAAAAGCCAATGCTTTCGTGGCGCGCTTTTCTCCTCTGATTGCAACATCGTATGAACACGTATCGCGTCTTCCTAAAAATGCTCAATCAACCTTAACTGGCATGCCTGTTCGTGCAGGCATCGAAGCCCTTTTTGGTATAGGTTATGAACACCCCAAAGAAAACATCAATATATTGGTCTGGGGCGGTTCATTAGGAGCCCATATTTTTTCTGAAGTCGTTCCTTATGCTCTCGCAGCACTGCCGATCGGCCTTCGTTCACGCCTGCATGTCACGCAGCAAGTTCGCAAAGAAGACCATGAATTGGTCAAGCATGCTTATCAAGAAGCAGGTATCTTAGCTGAACTCGCCCCCTTCTTCACAGATGTTCCAGAACGATTAAAAGCCGCTCATCTTGTGATTGGGCGCGCCGGGGGCTCTTCTGTTGCGGAAATCTCTATGGTTGGTCGCCCTTCTATTCTTGTTCCTCTTCCTATTGCAGCCTCAGATGAGCAAGGGGCGAATGGACAAGTCCTACAAGATGATGGAGCCACATGGATGATGCGCCAAAATGACTTCAAACCCTCAACATTAACAGCTCTGCTTTCAGACGTGCTCACCAACCCGGAAAAGCTAGCCACTGCCGCAGCGGCTGCCCAGCGTTTTGCCAAACCTGAAGCTGCTAAAAAATTAGCTGACCTGGTTGAGTCTACCCTTTAATTTCTAGATAATCATCTAGCCTTTCTTTGCCCTTCATTTTTAGAGTATTTGCCTCATGCGTGCCCTGCCCCTTAATATTGGAACAATTCACTTCGTCGGTATCGGTGGTATCGGAATGTCCGGCATTGCAGAAGTTCTGCATATGCTTGGTTATAAAGTTCAAGGTTCGGACATTGCAGAAAATGCTAACGTCCAACGTTTGCGACAATTGGGCATTACCATTCATATTGGGCATGATGCTTCTAATTTGGGCGATGCACAGGTTGTTGTCACCTCTACGGCTGTCAAAAAAGACAATCCTGAGGTTCTGGCTGCACGGACAAAACTCATTCCTGTCGTCCGTCGGGCTGAAATGTTGGCCGAGCTGATGCGCTTGCGTTGGTCTGTTGCCATTGGCGGCACACACGGAAAAACCACAACAACCAGCCTTGTTGCATGCGTTTTAGAACATGCGCGCCTTGACCCTACTGTTATTAACGGCGGCATCATCGAAGCTTATGGCACCAATACCCGCATGGGATCAGGTGATTGGATGGTTGTAGAAGCAGATGAAAGTGATGGCTCTTTCCTCCGCTTACCTGCAGTCATTGCCGTCGTCACCAACATGGATCCAGAACATCTGGACCATTGGGGCGATGAAGAGACCATGCAAGCTGGATATCATCAATTCGTCTCCAACATTCCATTTTATGGGTTTGCGGTCCTTTGCGTTGACCACCCTCAGGTTCAGCAAATGATCCCGCGCCTGTCGGACCATCGCATCATCACATATGGATTCAGCCCTCAAGCCGATGTGCGGGCTGAAAAAATTGTCATGGATAAACGCGGGGCAACATTTGAAGTTGTCGTCACAAACCGCGCAAAAAACAAAACACGCCGCGCAGGCCCTTTCCGCCTTCCGATGCTTGGGCACCACAACGTTCTAAATGCTCTGGCGGCGATTGCTGTTGCGTTAGAAATGGAAATTAAAGACTCTGTCATCGCTTCTGGTTTAGCGTCCTTCCGCGGGGTCAAACGTCGCTTCACACGAACAGGTGAATATAACGGCATTGCGATTATTGATGATTATGGACATCACCCTGTCGAAATCGCGGCTGTGCTTAAAGCTGCTCGCCAAGCGGGTGCCAAAAACGTCGTTGCCGTGATGCAGCCTCACCGTTATTCCCGCCTGCAAGTCCTTTTCAATGATTTCTGCACCTGCATGAATGATGCTGATACCGTCATTGTTGCAGACGTCTATGCCGCAGGAGAAGCCCCTATCCCGGGAGCAGATCGGGATGCACTTGTTGAAGGCTTACGTGACAGAGGCCATCGTTCTGTTGTGCCTCTTCCTTCGCCAGAACTCCTTCCTGAAATGATCAATGCTATCGCAAAACCAGGTGATTATGTGATCTGCTTAGGTGCAGGAAACATTACACAATGGGCGCAAACGCTGCCACAAGACCTTGTTGATTTAAACACACCAAAAGAAAAGAAGGAAAACATCTCAGCATGAGCAGTGATGCTTTTCCGGTGCATGGTCTGCGCGGCCGCATAACGAAAGATGCCCCTCTTGGCCCACGGACATGGTTCCGCACCGGGGGCGCTGCGGACTGGCTGTTTATCCCGGAAGATCAGGATGATTTAATTCAATTCCTTAAAAACAAACCGTCCGAGTTGCCTTATCTCGTACTTGGTGCCTGTTCAAACGTCATCATTCGCGATGATGGAATTGAAGGTGCCGTTATTCGACTGACACGTGGTTTTTCAGAAATACAAGTTGTGGAAGACCAGATTATCGCTGGGGCAGCCGCTTTAGATGTTACGGTTGCAGAGCATAGCGCTACGGCAAGCCTAGCAGGGCTTGAGTTCCTAAGCGGTATCCCCGGCTCTATTGGGGGTGCCGTTCGTATGAATGCTGGAGCGTACGGTTCGGATATCAAAGCAGTTCTTCAATGGGCTGATATCATAACCTCTGACGGCACACTCAAACGCCTCTCATGTGAAGAGCTTAGTTTTTCTTATCGACATTCAAACCTACCTGAAGATGCCATCGTCGTCAGAGCTTGCCTGAAAGGCCAAGCAGGAGACGCAGCAGAAATTCGTGAACGCATCTCCGAAATCAAAGAATCTCGTGAAAACTCTCAGCCTATTCGGGCGCGCACTGGCGGATCCACCTTCAGAAATCCTGATGGACATAAGGCGTGGGCTTTAATTGATGCCGCTGGATGCCGTGGTATGACACTCGGCGGAGCACAGATTAGCGAAAAACATTGCAATTTTCTCTTAAATCTAGGCACAGCTACAAGTGCTGATCTTGAGAATTTAGGTGATGCTGTTCGTCAAAAAGTACTAGACCAAAGTGGAATAGATCTGCATTGGGAAATTAAACGTCTTGGCCGCCGAATAAAAGGAACACCAACATTATGAAAATTGCAGTCCTTTATGGTGGTGTTTCAAATGAACGTCCTGTTAGCCTCGTCAGTGGTACAGCTGTTATTGATGCTTTGAATCAAAAAGGTCACACCGTTACTGGTATTGACGTTGGTTCTGACATCATCGCTACAGCTTCAGCTCTTCAAAGCCTTCAGCCTGATGTTGTGTTTAACGCACTTCATGGCCCTAAAGGTGAAGATGGTGCAATCCAAGGTGTATTGGAATGGCTCAATCTTCCTTATACTCATTCGGACATTCGTGCGTCTGCTGTCGCCATGGATAAGGAAGCAACACGTATTCTCCTTGCTGCGGCAGGGCTTCCCGTTGCTCAAGGCCGCGTTGTTACGCGCAAAGAGCTTCTTAACGGCGATCCGCTTCCTCCACCGTACGTTATAAAACCTATCCGTGAAGGCTCCTCAGTTGGGGTAGAGATTGTTCATTCGAAAGATAATCGTCGCATCGAGATTGCTGAAAAATGGGAGTTTGGGGAGAGCATGCTTGTTGAAAGCTTCATCCCCGGCCGAGAGTTAACAACGGCCGTTGTTGGTGATCGAGCACTCACCGTAACGGATATTCTACCGGCAGAGACTGCTGATTTCTATGATTTTGAGGCCAAGTATAAATCCGGAGGGTCACGCCATATTGTTCCAGCTGATTTGCCTGCCAACGTCACCACACGAGCACTTGAATATGCTCTAAAAGCCCATCAAGTCATTGGCTGCTCTGGCGCAAGTCGTACCGATTTCCGTTATGACGAACAAACCAATAATCTTGTTATTCTCGAAGTAAACACTCAACCCGGGATGACGCCAACATCTTTATTGCCTGAACAAGCTGCATTTTGTGGTATATCTTATCCAGACTTATGCGACTGGATGGTTAAGGAGGCATTAGCGCGGTAATGCCCAGAGATTTCCGCTCTCAAGACCCCAAATATGCTCGACGCTCTCCATTCCGAGAGACGAGACCATCCGATATGCCTGCATATGAGGATCGTCCTTCACGAGCCAAGCTTTTTTGGAGACGACAAAAACGTCTCATCCGTCCTGGAATTGTGCTGCTTGTTATTGCAGGGCTTTTTGGCGTGGGAGCACGTCTTTTATATGATGCGGCATCAGAAGAACGCTTTGCTCCCTTCAGAGCCAAACTTATAGCTATGGAACCGCTACCGATCCATCACATTATTATCAATGGACGCGGTATAACGAGTGAAGATTCTATTTTTCAGGCTTTAGGAACCAGTATTGGACAACCCATATTTGGTTTTTCTGTCGAAGAAGCTCGAAAAAAAATTGATGATTTACCATTTGTTGACCATTCTACGGTAGAACGTCGTATGCCAGACACGGTTGTCGTTACTTTAACTGAACGAACCCCGATTGCTGTTTGGCAAAGACATGGTCATTTTTCACTTATCAATCGCGCCGGAGAAGAAGTGCCCGACCAAGGAATGACAGGGAAAAATGCCCAAGCTTTTCTTCAATTACCTCTTGTCGTTGGAGATGGAGCTAATCAATTTGCTGCAAGCATTATCGATGACTTAACAAAAGAGCCCGACGTTAAACAGCATGTTACAGCTTTAGTACGTGTCGGTAATCGACGGTGGGATGCTACATTAAAAAATGGGGTGACCGTTAAATTGCCTGCAGGAGAAGAAGCGGCCGCTTTTAAACGACTATCTTTTTATCAAACATCAATGCACCTCCTGGATCGTCCTGTTATTTCTATTGACATGCGCTCACCTGATCAAATGGTGATCCGCTTACCACCAACACCACCCCCTGCATCTTCAGATGCTACTACTTCGCCCGCCTCTGTTTCCAATCAGACAACACACACTCATGACTGATCTCACCCCTTCCTCTGACCTTCCTGCTTTTCGTCGGCGCCGCGGCCTACGCGGGCGCTCTCTTATCCCCGGGAAGGGAGAGCAGGACTTGGTTTCAACCAAGAAATCACGTGAGATTCTTGCCCTTCCACCTGATGAAAAAGAAAAGCCTCTGTCATGGCGCTCTGGATATTTTGGCGCTTTGGATATTGGAACCACAAAAGTTACCTGCCTAATCGGTCGGGGGAATAATAATGGTTCTCTAGAGGTTGTTGGCTATGGGTGGCGGCGGTCACATGGGGTTCGTACAGGCTCTATTGTTGATATTCAAAAAGCAGAAGCGGTTATTCGTGCAACTGTTGGCCAAGCGGAAGAAGCTGCCGAGCGCCGGATAGATTCGCTGGTAGTTAATCTCTCTTGCGGGCACCCTCATAGCCGATTAGTGGACTGTCATCTTCCTTTGGGGGGACGCGAGGTTACAGACGGGGATGTCCAGCGTCTTATTGCCGAAGGTCAAGCTAAAGCATGGCAAGAAGGCCGTGACATCATACATACACTTCCGATCGGGTATATGGTGGACCGTATGTATGGAATTGTTGATCCGAGAGGGCATCAAGGGGAGCAAATCAACTCCAAGCTCAATATCATCGACATGAACTCCAGTGCTTTACGAACACTTGATACTGTCTTGCAACATGCAGAACTTAAACTAGATGCTCTTGTCTCTAGTCCTCTTGCATCTGGTTTGTCCGTTTTAGCACCTGAAGAACGCGATCTTGGGGTTACCGTTGTTGAGATGGGAGGCGGCACCACATCCCTTGCTGTTTTCTGTGAAGGTAAACTTCTTCATACAGCTCAAATCCCAGTTGGGGGGCTCCATGTCACTCGAGATATTGCTGGGGTCCTATCAACTTCTCTTGATACTGCTGAACGACTGAAAACGATGTATGGCGCGGCTCAAATGGGCTCTGACGATCAACGAGAGTTTCTCTCTGTCCCTTTAATAGGCGAACGACACGACCGTTTAGCACGCATCCCTCGAGCCAAAATTATCTCTGTTATTCAACCACGTATTGAAGAAACTCTTGAGCTTGTGAGACAATCACTCGACAATTCTGGACTAGGCCGTTTCACTAACAGCCGCGTCGTTCTGACCGGCGGCGCATCCCTCTTGGAAGGGCTCACTCCTGTGGCTTCACGCATCCTTGCTCGACCTGTCAGAATGGGAAAACCATCAAATGTTTTTGGACTTCCTGAAACCGCAGCCGCTTCTGCGGGTTTCTCTACTGCTGCCGGACTTTTAGCGTGGGCAGCGGGAGCCGATCGTCAATTCGGAGATATTTCCGTTTCCGAAGAAAATCGATCACATGGTTTTGTAAAACGCTTAATGGGCTTCATACGCACGCGCGTATGAGCTAAACAATAAAATAACTTTTTCCGTTGCTTTTTCGCAGTTCCGGGCCTTTGATTATGACGCTGAACCTTACACCGACACCGAACTCTCACGTTGAGCTAACCCCACGGATTACCGTGATTGGCGTTGGCGGTGGCGGCACAAATGCCGTCAACAATATGATTAGCTCAAATTTGAAAGGAGTTGAGTTTGTTGTTGCTAACACTGACGCACAACAGCTCGCTCACTCCAGCGCAGAACGCCGCGTTCAACTAGGGCCGCATTTAACACGCGGCTTAGGCGCAGGTGCAAAGCCTGATATTGGCCGTGAAGCCGCAGAAGAAGCTACTCAAGAAATTGACCGCCAACTTGAAGGTGCAAATCTTGTCTTCATCACTGCCGGAATGGGGGGGGGAACAGGGACAGGTGCAGCCCCAGTCATTGCCAGAATGGCACGCGAAAAAGGTATTCTTACCGTTGGTGTCGTTTCAAAACCTTTCAATTTTGAAGGTAAACGTCGCGCAGCTCTTGCTGACAATGGTATATCAGAACTGCAAAAGCACGTTGATACGCTGATTGTTATCCCGAACCAAAACCTTTTCAATTCAGCGAACCAAAACACAACACTTCGTGAAGCCTTCCTTATGGCTGATAATGTGTTGAATATGGGTGTCCGCGGTATTACGGATCTCATGGTTTCCCCAGGGCTGATTAACCTTGACTTTGCTGACGTTAAATCCGTCATGGAAGAAATGGGTAAGGCCATGATGGGAACAGGTGAATCATCGACAGAAGAAGATGGAGATGACAGGGCAACGCTGGCTGCTGAACGTGCTATTTCCAATCCGCTCCTTGAAGATGCTTCCATGGCTGGCGCACGTGGCTTGCTTATTAATATCACAGGCGGCGAAGATTTGACTCTTTACGAAGTCAATGCGGCAGCAGATCGTATTCGTGAAGAAGTTGCCGAAGATGCCAACATTATTTTCGGAACATCTATTGACGATAGTCTCAGCGGCAAAATTCGTGTCTCTGTTGTTGCAACAGGAATTGATATTGATGCCCAAAATAAAACAATCACAGCTGAACGCAATAATACTTCTGCCGCCCCTCAAGTAGCAACACCTCAGCAAACGACAGCACGCCCAACGCCTCCTTTCCAGCCCGGGTCAACTTATGCAGGCGGCCCTCCTCGCCCAACTTACTCACCGCAGCCGCAAAATACGCAAGCACACCAACAACCGCCACACACGCCCTCAGCAGCTCCCGCTGCTCCTCAGCAAAATGCGCCGAATGTTACGCCTCAGCCAGTGCCTCCTGCTCCTGAGGTTCCCTCGCAGGCTGAACAAACACACACTCAACAACGGTCTGGCCTTTTTTCAGAGCCTCAACGAACACCCCCCGCACCAGAACCAGCACCACGAAGCCTCTTCGGCCTTGTAACTGGTGCGTTTAGAAGCCGTCCAGCACATCAAGATGTGCAAGAAGCTCCTCGGGCCGAGCCAAATATGCCAGATCCGTATCATACAGCTGAGCGCAGCAATACGGCCAACCCGCCTCCTCAGCGCCAAGAAACACCGAGCCTTGATGATGGAAGTCTGGATATTCCAGCCTATTTACGACGCAAGGATTAAAAATTTCTTGCCTTCCAAAGCCCCTCTCTTGAGGGGCTTTTTTTGTACCGTAACATCCTGCAACAATGATTGAATGGCACTTTATGCTGTTATGATCTTTAATAACACTAAATCGTTACCTTGGGAGAAATACGCAGGTTACGCTTATGCTTCAAAAAAATGTTTCCTCAACACAACATCATTTAAAGACATGTTCGTTTTTGGAGCAGGCGAACGCTCAAAACCTGCAGACCACTCTTGCTTCCACCATTTCCTGTAAAGGCGTTGCTCTGCATACAGGACAGGAAGTCGAACTGAAGCTTATCCCAGCCGATGCAGATACAGGGATTTTAATTCACCGTAGTGATTTAGCTGATTCATATCCTTTCCCTGTTCGCCATGATCGAATTGTTGATACACAACTTTCTACCGTAGTGGCATGCAAGGAAAATCCCTCCTTGAAAGTTGCAACGATTGAGCACCTCATGGCTGCGTTACATGGCCTTGAGATTGATAATGTCATTATTTCTCTCAATGGACCTGAAGTACCCATATTAGACGGATCTGCCGATTCTTTTACTTTCCTTATCCGCTGTGCCGGTCAGAAAACTCTTGAAGCACCTCGTCGCGTTATTAAAATACGACAAACAGTCCGCGTAGAGGGAAAAGATGGGGCTTTCGCAGAGCTTCAACCCACTCCCCAAGATCTATCATTGGCTATTTCTCTTGATTTTGCGGCTTCAGCGATTGGCCATCAGCGCTATGCCATGACACTTGATAAAGAACGTTTTCTAAAAGAGATTTCTTTCTGCCGTACTTTTGTAAACCTAAAAGATATTGAATATCTCCATAGCATTGGGCTAGCCCGCGGCGGTTCTTTAGAAAATGCTATCGTGGTGGATAACGATCATATTCTGAACCCCGAGGGATTAAGAATTGATCGTGAATTTGCACGGCATAAACTTCTGGATGCCATTGGGGATCTTTATTGCAGCGGCTACCGTATCCAAGGTGGGTTTATCGGGCATAAATCAGGCCATAAACTCAATAACGAACTCTTGCATGCTGTCTTTTCTGACCCGAAAAACTGGTCTTTCGAAGAGCCAAAAACGTCCATTCCTTTGGAAAACACCCCTATTCCTTCATGTGTTGCTGCATAATGATCGTGACAAAGGTCTTTTCCCGTTCAAATCACATGATATAAGAGTATTTCCACGGGAAGAAGCAGGTATGGTAAAAAGTAAACAGCATCACTCCAGAATAGCCGCAATCAGAAACGATTCGTCTCTTAAGATTGCTTTCATCAGTGGGCTTCTATTATTATCGAGCTGTAGTTCAGATAATAATAAAAAGCTTGAAGCACCTAAAAATGCTGATGCTGAAACGCTCTATAATTATGGAATCGATGCTCTCCATTCTGGGCATTATAAGCTAGCGGCTGGAGAGTTTGAGCTTCTACAGCAGAATTATCCCTATTCTGGCTTTACGGGTAATGCTGAGTTGATGGAAGGTTATGCCTACTATCTACAAGGGGAATATGCCCTCTCCGTCCAGCAGCTTGAACGCTATTTACAACTGCACCCAACCAGCCCAGATGCAGCCTATGCTTTTTATTTAAGAGCTCTTTGCTATTACGAACAGATTGCTGATGTACAACGTGATCAGCAGGGCACGGTCGAAGCGATGGATGCTTTGGAAGAAGTGATTACGCGCTTCCCACAAACAGCCTATGCGCGTGATGCTCAACTCAAGATTGATCTTTGCCGTGACCACTTGGCAGGTAAGGAAATGCTTGTAGGCCGTTACTACCAGCAACAACGTAACTACGAAGCATCTCTCACACGTTATCAGCGCGTCATTCAGGACTTCCAAACAACTAACCACGTTCCTGAAGCCCTTGAACGCATCGTTGAGGTTGATATGGATCTTGGCCTGAAGGACGATGCCCGTCAGACAGCTGCTGTGCTGGGGTATAATTACCCCGATAGTCAATGGTATCGCTATGCTTATAATAAGCTGAGAGACCACCATCTCCTATCAGACAACCTAAAACAGCCCAAAAACACTTCGAGCAAACCACGTGGATTCTTCTCCAGAGTATGGCATAGTATCTTTTAAGATGAGACGTTTGAATAACGTCTCTTCACATACAATATACTTCTTATGCTGATCCACTTATCCATCCGGGATGTTGTATTGATCGAGAAACTCGATCTTTCGTTTTCCACCGGTTTAACGGTTCTCACGGGGGAAACTGGAGCAGGAAAATCAATCCTACTCGACAGCTTAGGCCTTGCATTAGGGGAGCGTGCCAATGCAGGGCTTATTCGCTCAGGGGCGTCCCAAGCCAGTGTCTCTGCTTCTTTTGAGACACCCAACAATCATCCTATTTTTTCACTTCTGGAAGAACAAGGTATTCTCCTAGAGGACCCAAGCGAGCCTCTTGTTTTACGACGTATCGTCTCTTTAGATGGGCGCTCGCGCGCTTATATTGCCGATCAGCCAGTCGGCATTACGCTCCTACGTAAAATAGCCTCTCAACTTGTGGAGATCCAAGGCCAGCATGAACAAATGGGGTTGGCTGACCAAAGCACTCACCTCGCCTTATTGGATGCTTTTGGTGTTAAACGCGAACTCCTTATCCGCACACATGAGTCTTTTCATGTGTGGGCAAAAGCTCAAGACGCTTTGACAAAAGCACAACGTGAAATTGAACAGGCGGCACGCGAAGAAGAGTGGCTTCGCCTTACTGTCGAAGACCTTTCAGCCCTTGCCCCTCAAGAGGGTGAAGAAGAAAGTCTCGCGGCAATGCGCATTAATCTGCAACAAGATGAGCGCCGTGGAGAAGCAGTAGCCGCCGCTTTGTCTGAACTCACGCCTCGGGACAGGCGCTCTAGTGGCCCAGCGTCTGCCCTTCGTGCGGCAAGCCGTGCTCTTGCGCGCTTATTACCGAGCGCGTCTGAAACAGAAAGTCTGAACTCTACGCATCATACCCAAGCGCAAGAAGCTCTCGACGCTCTGGAAAAAGCAGAAGAAGCTCTTGCGGATGCCGAGATGTTACTCACCCGCCTTGCTTCTGATACGGAAGGTGACCCTCGCCTGCTTGAAGAAACGGAAGAGCGTCTATTTGCCTTACGGGCAGAAGCTCGCAAACATAATATTTCCGTTGCTGAACTTCCCCGTTTTTTGGCCTCACTTCAAGAAAAACTGGCCGCCCTTGAAACAGGAAATGCCGCTCTCATACAACTCCAAGCCGATGTTACACAGGCAAAGCAAGCTTATGAGGACGCAGCACGAGCACTTTCTACAGCACGCCAAACAGCCGCCAAAAAGCTTGAACAAGCCGTTATGCGCGAGCTTAAACCTGTTAAGCTTGAGCGTGCTCAATTTATTGTTTCCCTCACGCCGCTTTCAGCAGAACAGTGGAATAGCCGTGGAATGGAACAATCATCCTTCCTGATTGCGGCTAACCCCGGCCAAACTCCAGGCCCTCTTGCCAAGGTTGCCTCCGGTGGCGAATTATCACGCTTAATGTTGGCGCTGAAGGTGGTTTTAGCCCAACGTTCCGACATCGGTACACTTGTGTTTGACGAAGTTGATTCGGGTGTTGGGGGCGCTACGGCCTCCTCTATTGGAGATCGACTTCATAAAGTCGCACAAGACGTCCAAGTTCTCGTTGTCACACATAGCCCTCAGGTTGCTGCCCGCGGGGACCAACATTTACGCATTGCCAAGCGTATCCGTAATGAGCGCACAGAGACTCTGGCTGAACCTCTGCCTCATGACGCACGACGAGAAGAAATTGCTCGTATGCTTGCTGGTGATGTCATCACTGATGCAGCCCGCGCTGCTGCCGATAGCCTACTCCTAGGATAATTACATGTCAGCCATTACTCGTCATGCAGAATTAGAGCTCCTCTTGGCGCGTTGGGATGACGCCTATTATAATCAAGATGATCCTGAAGTTTCTGACGCAGAATATGATGAAAAACGCCGGGAACTACAAAAATTAGAAGAAGAATATCCTGAGCTAAAGAAAACAGGCCAAGCCAGCCAACGCGTTGGCGCTGAACTGGACGCCACCTTTACCAAGCACAAGCATCGCACACCGATGCTTTCATTAGATAATGTTTTCAACACAGAGGAATTTGACGGTTTTATTTCCAAAGCAAGCCGTTTCCTCGGGCTCAATGAGACAGAAACACAAGCCCTTCAATTTGTTGCCGAACCAAAAATAGACGGCCTTTCGATTAATCTCACCTATGAAAACCGTAAATTCGTAAGAGGTACAACACGCGGAAATGGCCTCGTTGGGGAAGATGTCACAGCCAACCTCCGCACCTTACACGACATCCCAACAAAACTTCCCGATGATGCACCAGACTATATTGAGATCCGAGGTGAAATCTTTCTCTCGAAAGAAAATTTCTTAAAACTGAATGAAAAGCAAGAAGCTCAAGGGATTAAACCTTTTGCTAATCCACGCAATGCAGCATCAGGTTCTTTACGCCAGCTTGACCCAAAAATTACAGAAAGCCGTCCCCTCTCTCTCTTTGCATATTCCCAAGGCTTTTCTTCTCACCCCGTCAGCACAACGCATTGGGACTATCTAGAACAGCTTAAAAAATGGGGGTTTAACGTTAATCCTCTTTCCACCCTCATTAAACATCCAGATGAAATTGCACCTTATGTTGAGCGTCTTGCACAAGAACGCTCGGCTCTTGCTTACGATATTGATGGAATTGTTTTTAAACTGAATGATATTAGCTTGCATGATCGCCTCGGTTTTGCAGGCCGAGCTCCACGATGGGCTATCGCGTGGAAATTCCCTGCTGAACAGGCCATGACCCGACTGCTCAAAATCGAAATTCAAGTTGGCCGAACAGGCGCTCTTACTCCTGTTGCACATTTGGAGCCCATTAACGTCGGTGGAGTGATCGTCTCACGGGCAACGCTTCACAATGAAGACGAAATTAATCGTAAAGATGTCCGTGAAGGTGATCTCGTTAAAATCCAACGGGCGGGTGATGTTATCCCACAAATCCTTGAGGCCGTTAAAACTGAGACTGACAGAAAACCTCCCTTCCACTTTCCTGATCATTGCCCCGTTTGCGGCTCCTTAGCAGAACGTGTGCATGGAGAAGCTGTCCGCCGTTGCACGGGAGGGTTAACGTGTGAGGCGCAAGTGGTAGAACGTCTCATTCACATGGTTTCCAGACTGGCCTTTGATATTGATGGCCTTGGGGAACGCAGTATCCGTGAATTTCATGCCGCTGGTCTCATCCTAAAACCCGGTGATATTTTTCGTCTTAAACAGCATCAAGAAGCTCTTGAGAAACGTGAGGGTTGGGGGCAACTCTCTGTCCAAAATCTGTTAAATGCTATTGAAGAACGCAGGATACTCCCCCTTTCCCGCTTTATTTACGGACTAGGTATTCGCCGGATTGGTGAGCGCAATGCTCAACTGCTGGCCCGTCACTACCAAACCTTTGAGAACTGGCGCAGCGCTATGATCGCCGCACAACCTGAAAGTGAAGAACGCTCTAGCCTTGGCTCCATCATGGGCGTTGGCGAAGCTATAGCTGATGAACTCGTTGCTTTCTTCTCCGAAGAGCATAACCTTGAAGCCATTGATGATTTAAGGCGCGAAATGCACCACCTTGAACCGGAAGAAGCTCCTGCTGAAGGGCATCTTTCTGGGCAGATCATTGTCTTTACCGGAACACTCACAACCATGGCACGCCCCGAAGCAAAAGCTCTTGCCGAACGTTTAGGGGCACAAGTAACGGATAGTGTTTCAAAAAAAACGTCTTTAGTCGTTTTAGGTGAAAAAGCGGGTTCAAAAGCTAAGAAAGCAGCTGACCTCGGTATTAAAACCATAAGTGAAGCAGAGTGGAGAACTTTGGCTGGGATTTAAATTTCAGTCGCAATCATAAGAGATATCTTTATATAAAAGAAAATTAGTATTTCGGTACAAATTTTCATATAATGTGTTTCTTATGTCAGCTCATTTTTCTTCCCAGCATTTTCTTTCTCTTTTCTTGCTGGGCCTTCTTGCCACAGCAATACTTATTGGAATTTCAGTCCTTATCTCAATGTCTGAAATCTCTTTTGCTGCAGCACGTGATGTACGTGTGCGCTCAAAAGCAGATGCCGGAGATCCTCGTGCAATCGCTTTCCTAAAGCTGCGTCGCAATAGTGGCCAAGTTATTACCGTTCTTCAGATATGCTTGAACGCTGTTGGAATTTTGGGCGGTGTTATTAGTGAATCCATGTTGAGCGCACCCATGTCTGCGTTCTTTCAGTGGATAGGATTGCCTCTTTCTTTAGCAACCAATGTTGGAGGAACAGTCTCCTTTATTTTCATTACGGCTATTTTTGTGCTTTTTGCCGATTTATTGCCTAAACGAATTGCAATGAATGCGCCTGATAAGATTGCCCTTAAAGTCGGCTGGTTTCCGGCTCTTGCGCTCAAACTACTTTTTCCTGTTGTATGGATTTTTTCCAAAATTTCTGATGGCCTATTGCATCTCCTAAAAATCCCTGCGGCATCAACGGTTGAGCCCGTCACCCCTGAAGATCTACGCGCAATTCTAGCTGCGGGCACGGCCTCTGGTGTTCTTTTGGAACAAGAGCATCAGATGATTCAAAACGTTTTAGGCTTACAAGATCGTGCCGTAACTTCTGCCATGACCCCACGCGACGAAATTGTTTATCTGGATGTGCAAGAACCTCCAGAAAGCCAACGTGATAAAGTCCGTGCGAAGCCCTACTCTCGTTATCCTTTATGTGACGGTGATTTGGATCATGTGATTGGGTCCATTCGTGCAGAAGACGTTCTGGCTGCCGTTGTGGATGAACCTCCCCCTCAAGAAAGCCAAACAATCATTCCTGCGGCAAGCCAGATTTTCAAAATGCGCAGAGATGTTCTTTCCTTGCCCGACACATTAAACCTTTGGGAGACACTCGCTCAGTTTGATACACACGCGGCTGGCTTTGCTCTTATTGTAAATGAATATGGCCTCGTTGTTGGCTTAATTACTTATAAAGACATTATGGGAGCTTTAATGGATGGCCTTGCCAACCCATTTGAAGAGCAAGCCATCGTTAAACGTGATAATAACTCATGGTTGATTGATGGAGCTGCTCCTATTGGAGATGTTATACGAGAGCTTCATATCCCCATCTTTGATGATGTTCAGAACTTTGACACTGTTGGTGGCTTCGTTATGAATCGTTTGAGACGCATTGCCCGCAAAGCCGATAGTATTGAAACCTCAGGATTTCGCTTTGAGGTGGTGGATGTCGAAGGTTTCCGGATTAACCAGTTGCTTGTCACACGCCTATAGCTTTCGAATAATCCATTAAAGGATACTCTCCATGGCTGATTTAAAGCACACGGCCCTTATTATCGTTGATGTTCAAAATGATTTTCTTCCAGGTGGGGCACTGGCGGTTCCTAGTGGAAACGATATTATCAAACCCATTAATGAGCTCAGTCAAAAAAGCTTCAAACTGATTGCTGCTTCTCAGGACTGGCACCCTAAAAACCATTGTTCGTTTTCAGATCAAGGTGGCCCTTGGCCAACGCACTGTGTTGCTCGCTCTAAAGGTGCTGATTTTCCTCAAGATCTCAACACAGATCCTATTCAACACTTTATTCACAAAGGCATTCATCAGGAAACAGATAGCTATTCCGCTTTTTTTGATAATAATCACGTCTACACAACTCCGCTCCATGCGATCTTACAAGAAAACCATATAAAACGTGTGGTCATTACCGGCCTAGCCTTAGACTACTGCGTTGCCGCAACAGCCCGTGATGCATTAGAGGCGGGATATAAGACCGACATCATTCTAAGCGCTACACGTGGGATTAACCCATCAGAAGAACTTTTAAACGATATGAAAAGCAGAGGTATCAATTTACTTGAATGAAACGTTCGCCTTGCAAGGCGCAAGTGGTGCGCCCTGCTGGATTCGAACCAGCGGCCCACAGCTTAGAAGGCTGTTGCTCTATCCAACTGAGCTAAGGGCGCAGATAGAATTCAAGAAGATGGTCGGGGCGCCCGGACTCGAACCGGGGGCCTCTTGTACCCAAAACAAGCGCGCTACCAGGCTGCGCCACGCCCCGAACTGATGCGGAACTTATGGCCATTCTGTTTTAAACGCAAGAGGCTTTTTGCCATTATTTTACTTTTTTTACTCTTTTTCTTTTTTCACCAACGGCGGAACAAAAAGAGGCGCAGTATCCCAAGGAAAAAGAACCCACGTGTCTTGAGGAACTTCCATAACAAATTGATCGGTATGGGGTTTCCCGTCGGGTTTAGCGTATAAACATGCAAATACAGCCTTGGGTAACAACTCCCGCACTAATTTTGCCGTTACGCCCGAATCAACCAAATCATCCACAATGAGAAAACCTTCCCCATCCCCTGCGGCAACAGGCGCTTTCACAACTTGAGGTTCTCGCTGAGATCCCTCCTCTTCTGCATAACTGATAACCGAAATACTTTCGATCAACCGGCACCCCATTTCTCGACCCAAAATCGCCGCCGGGATCAGCCCCCCACGTGTAATGGCAACAATGCCTTGGAAAGAACCATATTTACGCATCAGCTCAGTTGCTAAATGGCGGGCATCCCGATGCAACTGATCCCATGTCACTGTGGCATACTGAACCGATTGTGGTGTTTGAGTATTTGTCATAATTTACCCAGATCCTTTTCTTTCAAAACTTTTATAATCCACTTACACATAAAAATGCTTAGAATAAAAAAATGATTGACCCAGCCTTACGCTCCCTTCCCGGTTTACCTGCTTTCATTACAGGCCGAATTTTTGCTCAACTGTCATCTGCCACAATGACCGTGGCCCTCGGATGGCAGATGTATGCGCTTACACACAGCATCGCATCTCTCGGATATCTTGGTTTAGCACAATTCCTTCCCATGATCCCTTTGACTTTCTTATCGGGTCATGTGGCTGATCGATTCAACCGCAAAAACATTGTTTTAACCTGTCAGGCTTTAGAGGCTTTCAGCACGGCTATTTTAGCACTTGCCGCCTTCTATCATCTCCTCACTCCTACTCTCTTTTATGCCTTTGCGACGATTTACGGCGTTCTTCGCAGCTTTGAACTTCCCAGTCAGCAAGCATTTCTTCCAAACATTGTCCCGCCGGAGCTTTTTCCCAAAGCGCAAGCCTTTGTATCCTCCCTTTTCATGACAGCATCCATTGTAGGCCCCAGCCTCGGAGGCATTCTCTACGGAATCGGTCCGGTGTTTTGCTACACTCTTTCTACATGCGGCTTTGCTGTAGCCTTCATGGGAACATCCAATTTAAAGTTACGCCGCATTCCTATCCCACGTGAACCAGTCACCTTTGCATCTGTCTTTGCCGGGTTAAGCTTTTTAAACAAACGACGCGATCTTTTGGGAGCAATCTCGCTTGATATGTTTGCTGTCCTCTTAGGTGGCACAACAGCAATGCTTCCTGTCTATGCAGATGGTATTTTAAAAGTTGGCCCCATTGGACTGGGCTTTTTAAGAGCGGCACCTGCTATTGGATCTATGCTCATGTCTTCTTGGCTAGCTCGCCATCCGCTTGGTCAAAAAGCTGGGCTTAAAATGTTCGCAGCCGTCATTGTCTTTGGAATTACGATCATTATTTTTGGTGCATCTCACACCGTTTGGATTTCCGTAGCCGCTTTAATCGGCCTTGGGGCCGCAGATGTCATTAGTGTCGTCATCCGCTCATCGCTACTCCAACTCGCTACACCCGATTCAATGAGAGGACGAGTCTCTGCCATAAATTCATTATTTATCGGCTCCAGCAACCAGCTGGGGGAGTTTGAAAGTGGTATGCTCGGCAGTTGCATTGGTCCAGAAGCAGCAGTCATATCAGGTGGAATCGGTACCATTCTCATCGCGTGCTTGTGGATGTATTCCTTCCCACGGTTACGAAACCTTGACCGCCTGGAAGATGTCCGGCCAGAATAATCGTTTGATGAGTGAAATTTAGACACAAAAAAAGCCCTCCAAAAGGGCTTTTAAATGTTACCGTAGAACTCTCTTAAAGAGTGGCTCCCGAAGTAGGACTCGAACCTACGACCCAGCGATTAACAGTCGCTTGCTCTACCAACTGAGCTATTCGGGACCGGTGAAAACGTATCTACTTAAATTCTCCGAAGAGGTAAAGCCCTTATTTTCACTTTTTTGAATTTTTTATTTTTTTCTTCTAACTTTCAGAAAATAAATAATTTTAAAGCTCTTCTCGTCCCCGGGTCGCAAGTTGATCAACACGTTCATTATTCTGATCGCCGGAGTGACCTTTTACCCATAACCACTCTATGTCATGTTTTTTGGAAACATCGAGAATACGTTGCCACAAATCCATATTGGCAACCGGATCTCCTGCTGCATTACGCCACTTTCGACGCACCCAACCTTCATGCCAACGCGTAATGCCATTGCGTAAATATTCACTATCCGTATGCAAACGGACCATACAAGGACGCGTCAAAGCCTCAAGCGCTTCCGCCGCTGCGGTAAGTTCCATCCGATTATTGGTGGTTTCGGCTTCACCGCCCCATAGTTCTTTCTCTTTCCCCTTAAAGAACAAAAGAACCCCCCAGCCACCTGGGCCTGGGTTTGGTTTACAGCCTCCATCTGTCCAAATATCAACAAAAGGACGCGCATCCTTTGTCTCTTCAGACATGATCAACCTCAGAAAAATATCTTAACCGCGTTAAATAAACTAACGGATCTTTCTTCGTGACCAAGGCTCCTTCTGGCGTGTTCACCCAGTCATATAGCCGCGTTAAGAAAAAGCGTATTGCAGCCCCTTGGCACAAAAGAGGTAAAGCTTCTTTTTCAGCACGCTCCAACGGGCGTACCTTCTCATACCCATCAATCATGGCCTTCGCGAATGTCGGAAGAAACGTTTTATCTTCTTTAAAACACCATGCATTCAAACAAATGGCTATGTCGTAAGCAAAAAAATCCGTACAGGCGAAATAAAAATCAATTATCCCAGAGACGGTTTTCCCCTGAAAAAAAGCATTATCAGGAAAAAGATCAGCGTGTATTTGACCCCGCGGTAAATCATCTGTCTGAGGCCAGTTTTTTTCAAGCCGCAATAATGCTTTCGAAATTTCTTGCGTCAAACCAGATGAAAGATCATCTCCCGCTCCATGACAGCTTTCGAATAAAGGCCGCCAGCCTTCAATAGAAAGTGCATTTTTCCTTTCTATTTTATAATCAGCCCCCAAAACATGGAACTGGGCCAAAGCCTCTCCAATCGCTGCACAGGATGCTTCATCTATTTCTTCAATAGCTCGACCAGACAGAAAAGTTGTTATCGCGGCGGGGCGGCCTGCAAGTTCCCGCAGGGCCTGCCCTTTCTGATCTTCAACAGGCTGGGGGCAATTTAAGCCTTTTTGAGAAAGATGCTTCATCAACCCCAAAAACCATGGAAGGTCCTTAGGCTGAACACGACGCTCAAATAGTGTCAAAATATATTTTGAATCACTCGTCTTCAGAAGAAAATTGCTGTTTTCTATCCCTTCAGCAATTCCTTCAAACGCCTCTAATGTACCAATGTTATATGTGCCAAGAAACGCGCGCAGCGTCTCGGCCGCCACTTCAGTATAGACGGCCATAAAACTTTATTTTTCCTCTCCAGAAAGTGGGCTTGGCAAACGGAAACTTACGCTTTCTTCTTTTACAATCCGTTCTTCAATCTTGAGATTATATTTTTTGGACAAGGCATTGACCATTTCCTGAACCAAGCTCTCAGGGGCTGAGGCTCCTGCGCTAATGCCAAGTGTCTTGACCCCTTCCAGCACAGACCAATCCAGATCGACAAGCTTCGGCACCAAAATGGCTCGCGTTGCGCCTGAGCGTTCTGCCACTTCTCGCAAGCGCTGCGAGTTGGAAGAATTGGGTGAGCCAATCACGATCACCAGATCGCTTTCATGCGAAATTGCTTTCACTGCCTCTTGGCGATTCGTCGTTGCATAACAAATATCTTCGCGCTTTGGTCCCTCAATCAAAGGGAAACGCTCACGAAGAATCTCTACGATTTCAGCTGTATCATCTACAGAAAGCGTCGTCTGGGTAATGAATGCAAGGCGTGTCGGGTCCTCTGGCTGAATCGTCCGCGCTTCTTCTGCATCATTAATTAATGTGACAGCCCCAACAGGCAACTGCCCCATCGTTCCCACAACTTCTGGATGCCCTGCATGACCAATCATAAGGATATGACGTTGCTCAGGGCCACCGCCTGCAAAATGACGCTCCGCTTCACGATGAACTTTAGAAACGAGCGGGCATGTCGCATCAAGATAAAGGAGATTCCGGCGCTCGGCTTCTACAGGGACAGACTTGGGTACACCATGCGCAGAAAAGACGACATGCCCATCTTCTGGTACTTCGTCCAATTCTTCTACGAAGATGGCCCCTTTAGCTTCCAAACCTTCCACAACGGTTCGGTTATGCACAATCTCATGACGAACATATACTGGAGCGCCATAACGGCGGAGAGCTTCTTCCACCACACGAATGGCACGGTCTACCCCGGCGCAAAAGCCACGTGGTCCCGCAAGCAACACACGAAGTGTCTGTTGATGTGTGGCATCCTGATGATCTTTAGATGCAAAAATTGTCTGATCTGACATGGTGTTCCCCAAACGGGTAGAATTCGATATATTAGGGTCAGTATCGACCGGATTGCGATATGTCGCAATGCCCAGACCGCTTTGTAGGAGTTTCTACAGCAAATGCCAGCCCTTCGGCGCCTTGCCTTATCTTTTTATCTCCCAACCTGTGCTCTTTTGGCCCTTTCCACTCTGGCAGGGTGCGGCGAATCCGACCCTCAACTTTTTGCACCAGCCTGCCCTGCGACAGACGTCCCGGCAGCAACAGCAGACCAGTTTGTTTATAACAACCAGAGTCTGGATGTTGGGAGCCTTATTAGCCATGCTCAACTTACCGCAATTGCTGGTGATTGTGAACGTGGCCCACAAAGCTCTGACGATCAACAAACGACCCGCACTCGTATAAGTTTAGCGATGAACTTAACGCGTGGCCCTGCTGCTAAAGATAATATAATTACCGTTCCGTATTTCGTAGCGATCATGCGAGATGGCAAGATTATTGATAAAAAAATCTTTAAAGATACTTTTGCTCTTCCTGCCAACGTCAGCACACAATCCGTTCGAACCGAACTACGCTTAATTGACCTGCCTGCATCTCAAAATTTACAAGAAAATCCATATACACTTGAGATTGGCTACCAATTAACGCCCGATGAACTGACCTACAACAGACAGCATCTTCCCATCGCAACATTTGAACGCCATTCTCAATAAAGCGTAAGGCCTTCAAAGTTCTTCTCAAAGGGGTGGATTATTCATATCCATCCCTTTTCTTTTTTCTCAAAAGCTTGTCGCAACCTGAGCTTTATCATAATGATAAAGAAACAAAATATTAGGATGCCTCTATCAATGAATATCTTGGATCACCGAGAACTCACTCTCAGAGGAATTATCTTAGGGGCGTTCATCACCGTTATTTTTACCGCTGCAAATGTTTATCTGGGCCTTAAAATAGGTCTGACATTTGGATCTTCCATTCCAGCTGCTATTATTTCTATGGCCACTCTAAGAATGCTGGGTGGTGGTACAATTCTAGAAAATAATATGGTGCAGACCCAGGCCTCAGCAGCAGGAACACTCTCCTGTGTTTTTGCGGCTCTACCAGGCCTTATCATGGTCGGATATTGGCACGAATTCCCTTACATTACATGCCTTCTACTCACTCTTGCAGGTGGAATGACAGGGGTTATTTTTACCATCCCTTTGAGGCGGGCTTTGGTAACCCATTCAAAACTTCCTTATCCAGAAGGCACGGCTTGTGCTGAAATTTTACGTGCCTCATCCCCTGAAGGAGATTCAGAAAGCTTACGCTCTCTTACGAAAGGAAGTGTTGTCGCAGCCGTTGTGAGTTTTGCTACAACAGGGTTACAAATATTTTCAGACGGTTTTAGTGCAGCAACAACCCTTGGCTCTTCTGCTTTTCGTATCAGCGGGAGCTTCTCCCTTGCTCTTTTAGGGACTGGATACCTCATTGGCATCGGCGGCGGGATAGCCATGTTCCTTGGGGTCTTGATCGCATGGGGCGGAATGGTCCCTCTGCTCGGGCATTTTAATCCCTCGGTCGATCCTATTACTCAATCTACCTTATTATGGCGCAATAAGGTCCGGTTTATTGGAGCTGGAACAATCGCTGTTGCGGCTGTTTGGACACTGATTTCACTTGCTTCACCCGTTCTAAGAGGTTTGAAGGAAGCGTTTTCACAACACGTGCAAAAACTTCAAAACGAAACAGATAAAGATCTCTCCCCAAAAGCTTTAATTCTTCTTAGTACTCTTCTTGCGCTGATCTTAGCTGGCCTGTTTGCACAATTTTTAATTCCCCATTTCCATAGTCATACCACTATAACCACTCTCGTTTTCCTTGGTCTCATCTGCTGCTTTGGCCTCGGCTTCCTTGTGGCAAGCGCCTGCGGATATATGGCTGGAATTATAGGTTCGTCTTCTTCCCCCATTTCGGGAATTGGCATTATTGCTATTATTGTTATCTCTGTGGCTCTGGCGGGTATTGAGGCTTTAGGCATTATCCCTCTTGATCAGAAACCAACAATAATCGCTTTTGGCCTTTTTGTACTTTCCGCCATTACAGCATCTGCCGCTGTATCTAATGATAATTTGCAAGACCTCAAAACAGGACAGCTCGTTGGAGCAACTCCTTGGAAACAAGAAGTTGCTCTACTTATCGGTTGCATTATTGGTGCCCTTGTTATTCCTTGGGTCTTGCAAGTGCTTTACCAAGCATATGGCTTCGTCGGCGCTATGCCTCATGCAGGTATGCACCCGGAACATGCTCTTGCCGCGCCTCAGCCAGCTTTAATGGCTGCTATCGCTTCTGGTATTCTTTCTCACAACCTTGATTGGTCCATGCTTGAAATTGGGGCTTGCTTGGGATGCGTCTTGATTGGGGCTGATTTTCTACTCAATCGAAAAAGTTTAGCTCTCCCCCCTCTCGCCGTTGGAATGGGGATTTATCTTCCACCAGAAACGTCTATTACCATTGCTTGTGGCGCTGCCGTAAGCTGGTTACTCCGTGCTCACTCCAAGGAGCAAGGAACCATGATTGCTTCAGGTTTTATTGTTGGAGAAAGCCTTATTGGGGTTGCCATTGCCCTTTTAGCTGGCACAACAGGTAATACTGACACCTTAGCCTTGCCCATCACACCATTCATACGAAACAGTCTTGGATGGGTTACATTTCTTGGCATTTTAATATGGTTTGGACGACAAATTCGTCGCCCAAAGGTCCAACCTAACTAATTAGGATTTGACCCACCATTGAACGGGTTCTGGCTCATCACCTGACGTCTGAACATCAGAATGATTATTGTGTTGAGCCTCATGAACCTGCGTATTAACCACATCCGGCTGAACCTTACGTGGGCGCCCAACAGGACGAGGAGAACGGCGTGCAGCCACAGCAGCTTCCTCTTTCGCCTTGTGCAATTGTGTCTTTAGAGACTGTATTTGCTCTTGATAATCACGCAAATGCTTGCTGGCTTCACTTAGCTGAATTTTTGCATGCGCTTCACGCGTTTCAAAAGCTTTTACTTGTGTCCGTAGTTCAGTAAGTTCACGCTGGCTTTCTTCCCACCGGCGTTGCTCACGCTTTACAGATAAACGAAGACGTTCGATTTCTTCTTGATCTTCTTGATTCTGATTATTGTTCCGTTGTATGAAACTCCGGCTCGCCTGATGCTCCACAACAACTTGACCATCTCTTACAAACCGACGTCGACGCTCTGTTGTAGGTGTTGTTACAGGGCGAGATTGCTGTGGGCGAGAAGATGATGACGAAGAAGATCCTGTTCCCAATCGCGCCAAAGCTTCTCGCAGTTTATCTTCACTAACCTGCTGTTCGTCGTGCATTCTTTGTTTTTTCTACCAAATATGAATTATAATGTTCCCCAACCAAAAGGGCCTTCGTGTGACTAAATACTCAAAGTTTAAATACCATCTTCAAATATGAAGCGTCGGCACATCCTGATTGGAGTGATATTGTTAATAGCATCGAGACTCTAAAAATATAATACCCGATGTAATTAACAATGGGTACATAACAAGTTATTCTTTATTTGTCATCAGATTTTATTTTAATTATCATATAATTCTTCTATTCCACTCTATTCAGAATAATTACAAAACATGTCTTTACCTTTTTGGGAATAAATCCTCCAAAACAGAAGATCATTTTAAATTATTTAAATATATTATAATTCTCTAGGAGATAAAATTAATCCCTAGAAAATTATAATAAAGTTTCTATTCCGAATATTTATAATTTACTCACTTAGTAATAGCGATTCATATGCCGACGATGTCTTGTTCTAACAATATGAGACCCACTAATATTTTCTGCTCGATCAGAATGATCTTGCAGCATCTTTAAAGTATCAGATGCTAGAGCTTTAATACTTGGAGATCCACCTGATTTAGCTTCAGTCTGTAATGTCTTTTGTAAACTTGGTGTATTAACTTCTATCACATCCAGTAGAAACAGACGATCAAATGAGTTCTTATAGAGACTTTTAAACGAATTAATGTGCTTCTCATCAGCCGCAGTTAGTTTACTTGATTGTGTTAAGTTACCATCGGATAAAATCTTAGAAACTGCTTTTTGTCCATTCGTATAATCACCCACAACCGTATGTGCAAAAGCTTTCACAACATCACTATTACTATGCGTTTCAGCTAAACTGGCTATTTTTATTTCTTTCTGATTTAACGCATCCATCTGCTGCAAAAAGACAGCATCCGCCGTAGAAAGTTTATATGTTTTAGCGGCGGATGGCAGTGGAGGCGCCGGAGGAGCATCTGGAACACCACATGCTGTCAACCCAGACAAGAATACAACTGACGCAAAAAGAGATAAGTAGGACGTCATTCTCATAGCAAGATACCTTTATAATTACTCATCATCACACTATTGGTCTTTTAAATATTAACAAGTTCAAGTCTCTTAAAGTTTTAACACATTAAGGATATATTCAAGAAATGTCTTCTCTTTCATCACACGAAACACCACCAGTCCTTCGTTTGGGCTTTATTATAGGCGCATTATACGGAGCCTCTGGTGTTATCCTTGGTGCGCTGGCATCACACTTACCAGAAAATGCTTTTGCTGTTGCAAACGGGCGGAACATTCTACATACCGCAGTCGAAATGATGATGTGGCATGCTATAATTCTCTGCTCTTTATCCCTGAAGCCACGCCTGTTAAATCAAACAATCCTTAAATACACGGTGTCCTGTTTCTGTATAGGAATAACGCTTTTTTGCTTTCCTGTTATATCTTTTGCACTTTGGGATCTTAAAATTTCTGTCTTCTCCATCGCTCGCGTTGCCCCTTATGGTGGCAGTTTGTTAATTCTAGCATGGCTTTTAACGGCCTTTTCTGCTTTAAAAAAAGACCAGCATTAACAATTACATCTGTTTTTTTCGACGCAATGGCTTCAACGCCAACAAGAAAAGACTTTGTATAAGCAATGCTACAAAAAAGCAGAAAATAATAATCGAAATCAAAATGAGCTGCTCTCGCCCTAACGCAGAATCAATGTGAAATACACCGTATAGTTTTTGCCAAAAGCTTGTGCCTGCAATATTCTGCACGACATGCACAGCTGGCCCCCAAAAACGGAATATAGACGCAATCACCAATGTAAGGCCGACAAGCCCTACGGTTCTCAACAATGTCTCAATAATACTTACTTCTCTGTCTGCCACGTTACCTCCTTTACCTCACCATCTTTCCTTTTATGGCCCATCCACGAAAGCTTATTCGATGCGTATTGTTTATAAAATCCTTAGCCTAACTAGTCTCTTCATACCTTTATCCTCGCCTTCCTATAGTCATACTATAGCACCCCCAACATTACGCGAACAATCTGCTCCTTTTGTTGCCACTCCCTATCCATCCGCTAACCTTGCCCACACACAAGTGCAACAAGCCTTTGTGCTGGCAGCAAAAACACACCGAAACGTTCTGCTGGATTTTGGTGGAAACTGGTGCCCAGACTGCAAAATGCTTGCCGGAGTTTTTGAACTTCCCGATGCAAAAAAGTGGCTCGATCAGAATTTTGTTCTTGTCCCCATAAATGTAGAAAAATTTAATACAAACTTGGACATCCCTCAAAAATACAATGTCAGCATCACAGCCGTCCCAACCGTTCTGATCATCACTCCCAACGGCCATCTTCTTAACCAAAATGATGCAGAAACTTTAGGAAATGCCCGTGCAATGTCACCCCAAGCGGTCATTAACTTAATTGCTGAATGGGATAACCGGCAATAAGCCCCCTATTTAGATAAGGGCGCTAAATTCAGTTCTTGATCAGCGACATCAAGTGCTTCCATCAAAGCCTCTTCTTCAAACGGAGAGATTAAGCCCGCGTCTTTTACAAGCTCAGAGAAAGGCTTACTCCCTCCTTCTGCACAAAGCTGACGATATCGCTCAAACGCTTCACTCATATCCACCCGTGATTGCAACCAAAATTGCAAAGCACAACACTGAGCCAAGGCATAGTCGATATAATAAAACGGCAAACGATAAATATGCAGTTGTGCCTGCCACCGGGCACCTTTGGATGGATAAGCCAAATCCCCCCAATCACGCCAGGGCATATACATTTTTTCAAGCCGCGCCCACGTCTGATGTCGCTCTTGTGCTGTCATTTCTGGATGCGCATAGACCTCATGTTGAAAATGATCAACACAGGCCCCGTAAGGAAAAAAGGCCAAAGAATCAATTAAATGCATCTGCCGGTAACGTTCACCAGCATCTTTTTCTATCAGCAAATCAATTTGAGGCCATGTTAAAAACTCCAAAGACATGGAGTGGATTTCCGCTGATTCCATCGTTGGCCACAATTGATCAATCCACGTCAAATCCCTGCTCTTCCAATTTTGGAAAGCATGCCCCATTTCATGGGTAAACACCCCAATATCATTATGAGTGCCATTAAAGTTTGCAAAAATATAAGGAGAACCGACCGTAGGAAAAGACGTACAAAAACCGCCTCCTGCCTTCCCTTCTCTATTTTGCAGATCCAGATACCCTAAATCACGCATCTGAATATAAAAATCGGAAAGCTCCTTTTCTGGATCAAGCGCTTTGAACATATCTTCCGCACTTTTCACTAGAAAATCATGGTCTCCCCCAGGAGCTGGATTGCCCTTAGGGTCAATCAAATCTTCATCCCAAGCCCTGACCTTATCCCACCCCATTCTCAGGCGACGTTGCTCCAACAAAGCCGCAATAAAAGGCGTTACAGATTTCAAAATACGCTCTCGAAAAGAAGCAACTTTTTTCGGACCATAATCCGTTCGCCTCATACGGCGATAACCCAGTTCTATATAATTTTCAAAACCAAGCGTTTGAGCCATTCGATCACGCAAGGTAACCAGTTGGGCATAAATATAATCTAATTTTTCGCCATTCTCTTCAAAGAAAGCCCACCGTGCCCGTGCTGCTGCATGACGAACATCTCGATCAAGGCTTTGCAAGTAAGGAACCAAGCCAGAAAGGTTTAACGTTTTTCCATCAAACTCAATCTGTGCTGAAGCCAATAACGCCGTATACTCCGCCGTTAAGCGTGATTCTTCTTCAATATCCTGAGCAATACGCGCGTCAAATGTTGTAACGTCAGCTTCCCAGAGCTTAACAACATGCGGCGTTAAAATACGCTCCAATCCACTCCGATCGGCATCACTTAATAAACGTTTCTTTGTTTTTATTTCATAATCCAACGCAATGGGCGTTAATTTATCAGCATATTCTTGATCTGCCTTGGCTTGTTCGTCCTGCGTATTCCGAGAAAACTGTAAATGAACATAAGACGACCAAGATTCATATTCCCGGCGCACCTGATCAAACGCCTTTAATCCCTCTTCACGCTGGCCCTGATCAAGTAAATCCTCAATCAGAGCATAACGCGTTTGAAGGCACTTTTCATCTGGTCGAGAAAAGGAAAGGTCTGAAAACGAAGGAATAGCATTTGTCATAACCTTAATTGTGACAAATGCTATTCCTTCCGTCTACCTTCCTTACGCAGATCGCAATTCTTTTACAAAATGTGCAAGACGTCTGCTTGCTTCCTCAAGCTGCTCATCTGACGCGGCACACGATAAACGCAAATAAGGGCTCAAACCAAAAGCCGAACCCGGAACCGTTGCCACATGAGCTTCTTCTAAGAGCGCTTCAGCAAAAGCAATATCCGTATCCAATACACGCCCTTGAGGCGTTTTTTTGCCCATTAATGCGGCAATTCCAGGATAAACATAAAAAGCCCCCTCTGGCGTAGCACACGTCACCCCGGGGATATCTTTTAAAAACTCGATCATTTTGTCACGGCGTTTTTGATAGGTTTCACGCATCATTTGAATGCGCTCCATCCCACCATCAAGCGCCGCAACAGAACCAGCCTGTGCCAAGGTACAAATACCTGAAGTTGCATTCCCCTGCACAGAGATCATCGCTTTAATTAATGGAGCAGGCCCACACGCAAAGCCAACACGCCATCCTGTCATCGCATAGGCTTTGGCCATCCCATTGATGATAAGAATACGATCGGCCAAATCAGGCGCTACTTCCAAAAGCGATAAATGTTTCTTTCCATCAAATGTCAGATGCTCATAAATCTCATCAGACATCACCATGACATGAGGTGCAGCTCTTAAAACATCTGCAATTGCCTCCAGATCACGTCGCTCTAAAATAGCACCTGTCGGATTGTTAGGAAAATTCAAAACAAGCCAGCGTGTTTTTGGTGTAATCGCTGCTCGAAACGCATCTGGATCTGGCCGAAAGCCATCCTCTTCCCGCGTCGGAACTTCGATCGCTTTTGCTCCAAACATTTGAGCAATTAATGGATAACTTACCCAATAAGGCGCAGGAACAATAACCTCATCTTCGGGATCTAACGTTGCCATAAAGGCATTGAAAATAACCTGCTTTCCGCCATTCGCGACCATAATACGTTCAGGCGTTGCATCAATGTTATTATCACGCTTGAACTTACGAATAATCGCATCAATTAAAGGCTTTTGCCCCGCAATCGGTGGGTATCCCGTATTTCCTTCCAAACCGGCTTGATAAGCGGCTTCAACAGCCTCTTGCGGAGAAGAAAAATCAGGCTGCCCTAACGCCAAAGAAATAACGTCTACACCTGTGGAGCGTAACTCACGGGCTCGAGCGGCCATTGCAATGGTGGCGGGTGGAGGTAATGTTGCCAAGCGCGATGCGACACGAAAGCTCATGATAGCCCCTGACAGAAATGCTGAATACGCGAGCATGCTTCCTTCAAAAGCTCTGTACTCGTTGCGTAAGACACACGAAAGAAACCTGGGGTTAAAAACGCACTACCATGCACCGCAGCCACGCCGGTTTCTTCCAACAAAGCTGTTACAAATGTTTCATCATCTTTAATAACAGTTCCACCCCGGCTTGTTTTTCCCAAAATCTTCTCAACCGATGGGAAGACATAAAAAGCCCCTTCAGGAACCAAACAACTCAACCCCGGTGCATCATTCAACATCGACACAACCAAATCTCGGCGTTCTTGATAGACCTTTACCATTTCATCAATAAAGCCTTGAGGCCCGGAAACAGCTTCTTTTGCCGCGGCTTGTGCAATCGAACAAGCATTGCTTGTGCTCTGTCCCTGCAACTTAATAAGCTGGCGCGTTAACTCCACAGGAGCCGCTGAAAAACCAATTCGCCACCCTGTCATGGCATACGCTTTGGAAATACCATTCATCGTTACAGTGCGAGAACGCAACTTTGGCTCAACTTGAACAACCGTCTTGGCTACCTCACCGTCATAAATCAGCTTGGCGTACATATCATCTGTCAAAATCCATACTTGAGGATGTTCTAATAAAACATCTGTCAATGCTTTAAGATGATCTTCCCCATAAACAGCGCCAGTTGGATTACAGGGCGAGTTTAATACCAACCACTTCGTTTTAGGTGTAATTGCAGCTCGGAGCTGTTCAGGCGTTAATCTAAAACCATTTTCAGCCGCAGTTTGCACGACAACTGGTTTTCCATCCGCTAAAGAAACGATATCTGGATAGGACACCCACGCAGGTGCAGGAATAATCACCTCATCCCCTGCATTAAGAGTAGAAACCATCACATTATAAATAACTTGCTTACCGCCCGTTGAAACACAGATTTCCTCAGCGCGATAATCCAGATCAAAATCTGTGTTTAACCGTGCTGCAACCGCTTCACGCAAAGGCATTGTTCCCGCAACATCGGTATATTTTGTCTCGCCTCTATGAATGGCGTCAATTGCCGCTTTTTTTATAAAATCCGGAGTATCAAAATCAGGCTCTCCAGCAGAAAGGCTAATAATATCACGCCCTTCTGCTTTTAACGCTCTTGCCTTTTGCGTAATCGCAATTGTCTGGCTGGGAAGAATACGATTCAGACGGTCTGCAATAAAAGACATAGTCGCTTCCTGATGGAATCAAAAAATCCGGGCTAATATTCTAGCCGCGTCTAACATATTTTGCGTACCATACAACGATAAATAAATTGCAGAAGATACTTTCTAGAAACGTCTTAAAATAAAAAAACCATTAGCCCTCGTTCTCATCTTTACACGAAGGCTAATGGTTTAGAAAAAATTACTCTTATGACGAAAGTTTTTCCATTTCCCGCAGAACAGATTGACCCATCATTTCTGTTCCAACGCGAGCCATTCCGTCTGACATAATATCCGCTGTTCTCAATCCACTAGTTAGAACGTTAGATACAGCTTTTTCAATCAGCTCCGCATCTTCTGAGCGATTTAAAGAATAACGCAATAACATCGCGAAAGACAAAATCTGCGCAAGAGGGTTCGCTATTCCCTTACCAGCAATATCTGGCGCGCTCCCGTGAATAGGCTCATACAAAGCATTCCGCTTACCATCGGCACGTTCCACACCTAATGTAGCAGATGGCAGCATACCTAAAGAACCTGTCAGCATAGAAGCCAAATCAGACAACAAATCGCCAAACAAATTGCCTGTCACGATCACATCAAACTGTTTAGGATCACGGACGAGTTGCATCGCACAATTATCGGCAAGCATATGCGTAAGCTGCACATCCGCATAGTCACGCTTGTGCAAATCTGTAATGACCTCTTTCCACAAAAGGCCACTTTCCATCACATTGCTTTTTTCAACCGAGCAAACGCGGTTATCACGCTTACGCGCCAAATCAAAAGCAACACGTGCCACACGTTCAATCTCAGAGGTTGTGTAAACTTCTGTATTAATTCCCTTTTTAGAACCATCCGGTAAAGTTTCTATTCCGCGCGGCTCACCAAAATAAATACCACCAACCGTTTCCCGAACGATCATGATATCCAAACCACGAACAACTTCAGGTTTTAATGCTGATGCATCCAATAATGCATCAAACAACTGAGCTGGACGCAAATTAGCGAAGAGCTCCAACTCTTTACGCAGCTTCAAAATAGCCACTTCCGGCCGTTTATCGAAAGCAACATGGCTCCACGCGGGATCTCCTACCGAGCCAAAGAAAACTGCGTCGGACTGTTTGGCCAATTCAATTACTTCATCACGAATGGGCACGCCATGGACGGCAAGAGAAGATGCACCAACCAACTCCTCCTTAATCTCTAGCTTTAATCCTCGGTGCGCACTCAGCCACTGAACGATACGCGCCACTTCACGCATCACTTCAGGACCAATACCATCTCCAGCAAGAACTAGAATTTTGTGAGCATCACTCATTTTACGGCCCCTACTGCAATCGATGGAACCCAAGCCCGACGCGGCTGGTGTTCATACTCACTAATCTCAGAATCATGGGCGAGTGTTTGCCCAATATCGTCTAACCCTTCCAGCAAAAGATGCTTACGGAAAGGATCAATATCAAACGACAATGTTTCTCCATCAGGACGAACAATGACTTGTTTTTCCAAATTCACCGTCAAACGAGCATTCGCCCCGTTTCGAGCATCCTTCATTAAGGTGTCGCACACGTCCCGTGGTAACCGAATTGGTAAAATACCATTTTTAAAGCAGTTATTATAAAAAATATCTGCGAAACTTGGTGCAATAACACACCGAATACCAAAATCCAGAAGTGCCCACGGCGCATGCTCACGCGAAGAACCGCACCCTAAATTATCATAGGTAATTAAAATTTCCGCATGTCGGTATGGTTCTTGATTTAATACAAAATCAGGACGCTCTTTGCCATTTTCATCATACCGCTGAGCCGCAAAAGCGTTTTTACCGAGACCTGTACGCTGAATGGTTTTTAGAAACCGAGCCGGAATAATTTGATCCGTATCGATGTTTTCATTCGGCATTGGCGCAGCAATGGCCGTCAATTCTGTAAACTTCTCCATTAGACGGTTTCCTTCACCAACTCACGTACATCACACAATTGCCCCATAATCGCAGCAGCTGCTGCCATCGATGGAGAGCATAAATGCGTACGCCCATCAGGGCCTTGACGTCCTTCAAAATTTCGATTGGATGTCGAAGCACTCCGTTGTCCCGGCTTCAAGCGGTCAGGGTTCATTCCAAGACACATCGAGCACCCAGCTTCACGCCACTCAAAGCCTGCATCTTGGAAAATTTTATCCAGTCCCTCTTCTTCTGCTGCTTTTTTAACCAGTCCTGAACCAGGGACCACCATGGCGCGCACACCGGACGCTACGCGTCGTCCTTGAATTACGTTTGCCGCAGCTCTTAAATCTTCTAAGCGGCTATTTGTGCATGAGCCTATAAACACAACATCAATAGGCGTTCCAGCAATTTTCTGCCCGGCTTCCAGCCCCATATAATCCAACGCACGTTGAACCTGAGCCGCATGAGCAGGATCTTCAAAATCAGAAGGAGATGGAACCCTACCATCAATCGATAATACATCCTGAGGGCTTGTCCCCCATGTAACAGAAGGCACAATATCTTCTGCGCGCAACGTTACTTCCGTATCAAATACTGCACCTTCATCAGATGCTAAGGTGCGCCAGTAAGCACATGCCTGTTCGAATGCCTCATCTTTAGGCGCAAAAGGGCGACCCTTTACATAAGCGAAGGTCTTCTCATCTGGTGCAACCAAACCCGCTTTTGCTCCAGCTTCAATAGACATGTTACATAACGTCATTCGGCCAGCCATATCCAAATCCCGGATTGCCGAGCCTGCAAATTCAATAACATGCCCTGTGCCACCAGCGGTTCCCACCTTACCAATGATGGACAGCATAATGTCTTTAGCCGTAACCCCGGGGCCGGTCTTGCCTTCCACCGTCACGCGCATATTTTTAGCGGGCTTTTGTAAAAGTGTCTGAGTAGCCATAACGTGCTCAACTTCAGACGTACCAATACCGAAAGCTAATGCCCCTAATGCACCATGCGTAGAAGTATGGCTATCTCCACATACGATTGTCATCCCCGGCAAAGAAATACCTTGCTCTGGGCCCACGACATGCACAATGCCTTGGGAGGCTGAACGTAAAGGAAAATAAGGGACGCCAAATTCCGCAACGTTCTTTTCAAGCGTCTCGATCTGAAGGCGACTGTCTGGCTCTTCAATTGGTTTTGAGCGATCGGATGTTGGGACGTTGTGGTCTACAACCGCAACTGTTGCATCTGGACGCCGCAAACGACGTCCAGCCAACCGCAGCCCTTCAAAAGCCTGAGGGCTGGTCACTTCATGGAGGAAGTGACGATCAATATAGAGAATACCCGTTCCATCTTCGAGAGTTTCTACAACATGGTCGTCCCAAATTTTGTCAAACAACGTTTTGGGCGAAGAAGAAACGGACATCTCTATACTCCAGAGTTGTAATTAAGAAGCGGCTTGTTCACCACTCTTTGGAAGATCACGGGGACGCTCTGCAATACGTGCAGACTTACCAGAACGGCCACGCAAGTAATATAATTTCGCACGACGGACTTTACCACGGCGAACAACTTCAATGCTAGCGATTGAAGGTGCATAAAGTGGGAATACACGCTCAACACCTTCACCATTCGAAATTTTACGAACGGTAAAATTGCTGTTTAGTCCCTTGTTGGAACGTGCAATCACAACGCCTTCAAAGTTCTGTACACGTTCACGTGTTCCTTCAACAACGCGAACACCAACACGAACTGTGTCACCAGCGATGAATTCTGGTACAGCGCGAGCGGCGGAAAGACGCTCAATTTCACGAGCTTCATACTGTTGGATAACGTTCATAACCAAACTCCTAAAAACTAAACTTTAATGAACCTGCTGCTGCGTGAGATACGCATCCCATAAATCTGGACGGCGTGCCTTTGTTACAGCGATTGACTGTTCATGACGCCACTGCGCAATGGCTCCATGATGACCGGACAAAAGAACATCGGGTACCTTGCGACCGTCCCATTCTGCCGGCTTAGTATATTGCGGGTACTCAAGTAAGCCATCGGCAAAGCTTTCATCCTGCCCACTCACTTCAGAACCCATAACCCCAGGAAGAAGACGAATACACGCATCCAGAAGCATCAAAGCTGGAATTTCTCCACCTGATAACACAACATCTCCCATGCAAAACTGCTCAATGCTGTGCTTTTCCAAAACCCGTTCGTCTACGCCTTCAAAGCGTCCACAAAGAACAATTACACCTGATCCCGTTGCAAAACGCTCGACGTCTGCGTGGGATAAGCGCCGTCCACGTGGTGTCGGGTAAATAATAGGACGCTCTTCTTTTGCAGGGAGAGCCGATAATGCTGCATCCAGCACATCTGCCCGCATGACCATACCTGCGCCACCACCAAAAGGTGTATCGTCCACCGCACGATGACGCCCTAAGCCATACGTTCTCAAATCATGAGTTTCACAAGCCCAAATACCTTTTTCCAATGCGCGCCCAGCTAAGGAAAACCCTAAAGGACCGGGAAACATATCGGGAAAAAGCGTAAGAAGATCTGCTTGCCAACTCATGAGCGCACCTGCACTTCCCCTTCCAGATCTCCTTCGACCTCAACTTCTACAGGTGGAACAATCGTCACACGACGTTGAGCAAGATCAACATGCGGCACACAAGCTTTTGTAAAAGGAACAATCAACCCACGATCAATCTCAAGGCTGACACCAGCCCCGTAATCATGAACAATTGCAACCTCGCCAAGCACCTCACCTTTTTCAGAAACAGCTGTCATTCCAATCAAGTCAGAATGATAAAATTCATCATCTTCTGTTTCTGGCAAAGATTCCCGCGCAACATATAGTCGACGATTAACCAGCTTTTCTGCAGCTGTACGGTCTGCCAGTGCAACGCCTTGAATATTCTTCAAAATCGCTACGCCCGGTGAAGTCCAGTGGGCTGTCCACTCGTTCCCAAACTCATCATGAAGAACACCCAATTCTTCAACCGAAGCTGAAGAAGCTGTTGCCTCATGAAGATGCACCAACCCACGGACGCCATGAGGACGACCAATGGTTGCAACCAGCACATCACGATCAGGATTAAAACGAGCCACAGTTCAAACGCCCAGAACGCTAAGCAGCACTATGAATTAAGCTGCGTTTTTTGCAGCTTCTGCAGCAGCAGCTGCACGCTCTTGAGCCTTAGCTTTAGGAGCAGATTTCTTAGGCTGATCATGGTAAACAGGCTTAGGAGCCAAACCTGCATTTCCTAGGAAACGTGCAACACGGTCTGTGGCCTGCGCACCATTAGAAAGCCAATACTGAATACGCTCATTTTCTAAACGAATACGATCAGCATGGTCTGAAGGAAGCATTGGGTTGTATGCACCAACCTTCTCAATGAAACGACCGTCACGTGGGCTGCGGCTATCAGCAACAACAATGTGATAATATGGACGCTTTTTCGCACCAGCGCGCGCAAGACGAATTTTTAAGCTCATAAAAACTCCTAAAACAAACTCTACACTAAAAAGGACAGATCAACCGAAAGGAGGACGACCTCCCGGCTTCCCCATTCCTTTCATTAAATCCGCCAAACCTCCGGGACCACCTGCACCACCCATACCACGCATAAGGCCACCAAGACCCATTTTGCTAATGCGTTTCATCATGGTGGACATGTCATCAAACTGCTTGAGCAGACGGTTCACTTCCTGAACTGTTGTTCCTGACCCCGCAGCAATTCTTTTCTTACGGGAGGCTTTGATAATGGCAGGAGTTTTACGCTCCTGCTTGGTCATCGAAGAAATAATTGCCTTGTGACGCTTAAAGATTGACGTATCAATCTCTTTATCACCTAGCATTTCTTTGATTTTCCCCATCCCTGGCAGCATTCCCAAGATGCCAGTAATGGAGCCCATACGGTTTATCTGATCAATCTGAGAGACATAATCATCCAGATCAAACTTCCCCGCGAGCATTTTTTTCGCAACGCGCTCGCCTTCTTCCTGATCAAGCGTTTCAGCCGCTTTTTCAACAAGACCAGCAACGTCACCCAGCCCCAAAATACGTCCTGCGACGCGCTCTGGGTGGAATTCTTCTAAAGCTTCAAGTTTCTCACCTGAGCCCGTCAGCTTGATCGGCGCACCTGTGATTGCCTTCATGGACAGCGCCGCACCACCGCGCGCATCGCCATCCATTCGGCTCATGACGACGCCTGTAATACCAACCGCCTCATTAAAGGACTTCGCCGTATTAACCGCATCCTGACCGGTCATCGCATCGACAACCAAAAGCGTTTCCGCTGGTTGCGTTACTGAGCGGATTTGCCGGACTTCATCCATCAAAGCTTCATCAATGGACAGACGACCCGCCGTATCGAGGATAACGACATCACATCCTTCAACGCGACCGACATCCAAAGCACGACGCGCAATCTCCACAGGAGACTGCCCAGCAATGATCGGCAAAGACGTTACCCGCCCCGTCAGACCATTTACACGCTCTGCCAATTGTTGGAGCTGCAATTGAGCGGCAGGACGCTGAACGTCCAAACTAGCCAGAAGAACCTTCTTTCCTTCACGGGAAGAAAGCCTTAATGCGATTTTACCAGATGTTGTTGTCTTACCAGACCCTTGTAAGCCCACCATCAAGACTGGAACAGGAGGGGCTGCTGAAAGGTTAAGCGGAACAGCGCCAGCGCCGCCCAATGCATCAATCAGTGCATCATTAACAATTTTCGCAACAGCTTGGCCTGGAGAGACACTATCAAGAACTTCATGCCCGACAGCACGTTCACGCACTTTATTAACAAAGTCACGCACGACTGGTAGCGCAACGTCCGCTTCCAGCATCGCGAGCCGGACTTCACGCATTGCTTCCGTAACATCTGCCTCGGAAAGCTTTCCATTCTTGGAAAGGCCTTCCAAAACACCGGACATCTTACCTGATAGTTGATCGAACAACGGGTCACCTTATAGACAACAAAAACACGCCACTGCGCGAGCCTTCGCGAGGTGGCGTGTCCGAAAACAAGAAATCCTTACAACTGATCTTGTTTTAGGTCAAGCAAATAGAGCCTCACCTGCTGAATGACTTTCTTTATTAAAGCGCTCCAGGAGGCTCACTCGCAGAAGGTGGAGCAATCAAGGCATCAATCTGCTTATGCAGTTCTTTAACTTTACGCATCGCCTCAATGGCTTGCTTACGCTGCTCAGGCGTTAAAATATCGTGTATCTTCTCCTGAACTTCCAAGCGACTACGAGCCTCTTGCTCATAAAGAACCGCCTCTTGATGCAACAACTCATTTAAAGAAGCGTGATCGAGTTCACCATCTGCATATAATGCAGCATTCATTTTTTCACGAACTGTTCTTAACTTTTCATGTACAATTTGACTTTGCTCGTGAGCCAAGTGCAGTACGCCATGTAACTCAGCTTTTTGTTGCTCGTTCAGTTTTACACTTGCTGGCAATGGAGGAAAAGGATGACCCATCATCATTTCTCCCCCACCCATTGAACACGCACGTGCATCAGATACGGAAGCCCCCATTCCCAGCACAAGCATTGCCGATAGAAAAACGCTACGCGTTGATAATCTCATGGTTTATCCCTCCTTCAAACAAACAATTAAAAAGCAACCTCACTATGGCACAAGAATATGTTACAAAAATCCCCCCTTTCTGTTTCAAAAAGTAAATTTTTCATGGCATTATTATGAAAATATTACATTTTTATAAAAAGAGTGGTTGACGCCAAAGCATTCTCATAGCATGAAGCCTCTACAGCATCCTGTTTTATCAGGGTCGACTCTTGGGGTTCCCTCAAAGAGTTAGGAGAGGTGGCCGAGTGGTTTAAGGCAGCGGTCTTGAAAACCGCCGTACGTTAATAGCGTACCGTGGGTTCGAATCCCACCCTCTCCGCCATGATCTTGAAGTTACTCACTTACTAATGTGAGCATACTCCGTAGACCACTTAACTTTTGATTGAGTAACCAAATTTTCAAAAGAAACTGTTGATAAATTATTCTCATCATATCCATGAATATAAACAGTTCCGCTATCAATATTAATATTCTTGAACAAAATATCTTTATACAAAGGAATATCGCTTCCTTCGTCCTTCTGATCATAATGCGTATCTAAAAAAATCGGCCATGGAGTATGACATATATACAAATTCTCATAAACGATATGCTCTACCTTACCACCACGCGTTGCATTACTCTTAATACGAACTCCCCACTTCGCTCCATCAATCGTCACGTCCTTAACTAGGATATCGTGTACGCCACCCATTGTTTCACTACCGATTGAAAGACCGTGCCCCCAGTAAAACTGGCTATCCAGAATTGACATATGATGGCTTGCCCCACTTCGGCCTGCCTTAATAGCAATATTATCATCCCCTGTTCGGATAATACTATGTGCAATCGTAATGTCATGCGACGAGATCGGATCTATCCCATCTGTATTACGAGCATCTGCGGGCGTATCTATCGTCACTCCCCATAGGGTTACTCCTGCACTTTGGTTAATCACAACATGAAAATTCGGGGAGTTCTTGATGGTGATATACCCCAGCGTAAAATCACGCACATGATCTAGCGTAATTAACCGAGGAGCATTTTGCTTTAAGTCTTCGTTTTGAGCACTTCGAGCAAGCTGCCACCACGTTAATGATGAGCCGAACATAGGCTTATCACCCTGCCCCTCTATCGTCCCTTTCCCAATCAACCCGCCACCACGCGTATGTTGAAACAGCAAAAATGGTCGACAAGCATTTCCTTTTTCATCGAGCTTACCACATAAGCCCGTACCACGATCATATGTCAGCGGATCAGACGTTGCGACCAACGTCGCATCTTGATCAACCCATAAAAAAACGCCAGACGTTACCGTTAATGGGGCACTCACAAAACGCCCATGCCTTAAACGAAGAGCAGAACCAGAAGGGCAATCATCAAGAACTGATTGTAGGCGGCCTACATCAGCAGGAACAAGTTCTGCACATATCTGACGAGGCCACGACGGCGGCTTTACATCACGCCGATCTTGCGCAGAAGCAGACGCACCAAGACCACTCAATTGAAGCACAGTCAAGAAACATAAACTTGGTAAAATAGACTTAAACATCATCATTGCATTGCTTTACCCTGCCAATCCCTTGCCTGAATGACATTATTACAATGACAACACTATATTCAGCTTACAACATCTAACGTAAACACATATCCCAAACCACGATCGGTTCGAATAATATCACGCCCTCTCAACCCATTGACACTGCCCCGATCAAAGCGACGACGCAAACGCAAAATTTGAACATCCACACTCCTATCATAAACATCTTCATGAATACGTGTAGCATTCAAAAGATACTCCCGCGAAAGCGGACGGCCAGGAGCGTTCAAAAACGCCACCAACAGTGTGAAATCACCTTTCGTTAACTTAACAACACGCCCTGATGGGTCCTTTAAAACACGAGAGCGTTTGTCCAACTCCCATTTTCCAAAACGATAAATTCGATTAACAGATGTGTCTTCAGAGTATTTTTCATCCGGAATAGATTTTTGTATTTGTTCTTTCTCTTCTTTTGCCTGACAGAATTTCTCGTACCGGCGGCCCAAGGCTCTAATTCTAGCCAAGAGCTCTCTTGGCCCAAACGGCTTAATCAAATAATCATCTGCACCCAATTCAAGACCAATGACGCGATCCATTTCTGATACATGGTGACCAGTCATCAAAATAATCGGAGCATCTGTTTTTTCACGTAAAAAACGCATTACATCAATGCCGTTTACGGTGCCAAGCTGCAAATCCAACACGATGATCCATTGCGACCAATCTGGATCAATTCCCTCTAAATCTTCCAATCCACTTGCTGAAAAAACCTGTAATCCATTCAAAAGCAAATATTGTGCAATGGCTGATCGGAATTCATTATTATCATCGATCAACAAGACCGATTGTTTCGTTTCCATTCCCTAAACACCCAATTATTTTTTACAATTAATTTTATTATGACCTCTTATGGCCTCACTACTGTTACAACAGACACATTATCACGCGCACGACGTCGTAAGGCCGTGGCTAAAAGTGCTTCTGCAACATCTCCATCCTGCTCTAAAATAAATGCTATTTCATCATCATCCATTGTTTTCATAAGGCCATCACTACATAACAAAAAGCGATCGCCTGGCAGCACTGTCCCTGTCCTTTTATCAAGCTGAAAGTCGTCCTCCATCCCACCTGCTGCACGCGTAATAATATTCGCTTGAGGATGATTTTTCCCTTCATCTGGTGAAAGAGTTCCTGCATCAATCATTTGCTGGACCAACGTATGATCATGCGTAAGCTGAATAAGCTCCCCTTTACGCAGCATATAGATACGTGAATCGCCAACCCATAACGCTACGAAATAATCACCTGCCAAAAGAAGAACGACAACGGTTGTTACTGCGCCCTCACCGTTCTCATCTGCGAATTTTCGCAATCTTTTATGCGCATCTCCCACCGCATGTCGAATAGCGGCAAGCCGTTGATCTACAGGAATACCGGCCGGCAACCGGGCGATTGCATCCATAACCGTTGTTGATGCAAGTTTACCGCCCGTATGTCCTCCCGCTCCATCGGCAACAGCATACACACCAATATCCGGCCTACATATCAGTGCATCCTGATTTTCCGAACGGAATGGCCCTTTATCGGTCGCGCTATAACTATATTCTGACAGTATCGCCATGGATTAAGTTATAGCTCAACACACGTTGCCAAAGAAACTCATACGCATCGACATCATCCCTTTCAGAGACATCCTCTTAAAATATCACGTCTTTTCGCGAGTGAAGTATGTTACTTCACTCGCGTCAAGTTCTGGAATGTATTCGTCCCATGAACATACCGCAAAAAAGCTTCCCTCTCATTGGCATGTTGAATAAAATTAGCACAATCTTCGATCAACGCCTCAGGGTGAGATTCTTTCCAAAACCGTTCAACGACAAGAGGACCAATAGGACCAATAACCCTTGTCAAACACTGCGCTGTCCAATTCAGCCATGCTATTTGCTCATCTTCATGAGCCTCATGGGACGGACTTGTGTCATACCCGCCCGCAATACTCTCACTTCCTGTACCCTCCGCTACAGATACAGCTTCTTCTGGAGATACTTGCTCTCCTACGTGAGGGGCTGATTCTTGTGCCAGTTTTGCATGCAAATCATCCAACACCATAACTTCTGTTGGATCATCATCCTCATCAGACAGAGCGGCTTGCTTTACTCCCCCACCCGGATGAACCTGGTGTGATACCTCTTCAACACGCTCAGGCAATGGTGCAACAAGAGTATCATCATCGTCATCAGCGGAAGGGGCACTTTTATGTGCTGAAAACTGTTTTTCTTCAGACTGCTTTTGAGACTGCGCCACTTTCTCCGCAAGGTCGGCGGGGATAGGCGTAATGCGTGATGCAGAAGAGCCAGAAATCTCTTCAAGGACATACGCAAAAGCACGCGCATTCTCAAATCGATCCGCAGGTTTTTTCGCTAAAGCCCGATCAATGGCTTCAACTAGAGCTGGGGTTAAATCACTCCGTATATTCTGAAGAGGCTCATGGGGCTTATTCAAAATAGAAATGATCGTATCTGTATAACTTGCTCCCGTGAAGGGCTTACGCCCAGCGAGCATCTCATACATGACACACCCTAAAGAGAACAGGTCAGAGCGCCCATCAAGCTCTCCTCCCATGCACTGCTCAGGGGACATATAACTCGGCGTACCAATCAGCAAAGGCGTCATGGTTTGCTCAGTGCTGCTTAGACGAGAAATACCAAAATCAGTGATTTTAAGTTTAGATTCCGTCGTCAGCAAAATATTAGGCGGCTTAACATCCCGATGCACAATGCCCAGACTATGTGCATAATTCAAAGCATTTAAAGCCTGCAATGCAATCGGGATAACATCGCTTTCTTTCCACTGAGTTCCCCGTGGAAGAGCCTGTTGAAGCCCCACTCCATCAACATACTCCATAACCAAATATGGATTATTTTCATGGAAAGAGAAATCATACAGATTAACGATATTCTGGTGTAAACACCGCCCTGCAATTTTGGCTTCATTTAAAAAGCGCGCGAAATAATTCTCGCGCTCTTCTCCTTCAAGCAAATCAGCACGGATTAGCTTAATCCCAACCGGCCGATCAATCTGCTCGTCATACCCTTTATAAACAATGCCCATCGCTCCACGACCAAGCACGCTATCAATTCGAAAGCGCCCGATCCTTTGTGGAATATCGTGTGATGCTGTCATGATTTAACCAACTCAATGGCGCTTTCCATGCTTCGACGCAAGCGATTGAAGGATTGTGCTAAAGCACCTACCTCATCTTTCGATTGGGTCTTGAATTCCTCAACGCCTTTTTCACCCATCGAAACACGTTCAGCAATGGCCGTCATCCGCTGTAATGGACGCAGCAGCAAAAACTCAATCAATGCACAGGCAACAGCCCAACAGATAAGCAAAATGATGGCCGGTAATATCCGCCCCGAAACGGCAACGGGTGTTAACGGCACAGAAGCAATAGTAGCTCCAACCACTTCTCCATTCTGCCGGTTAAACCCTTGCGCTCCACCAAATGTATCACGAATGGCTTCAGGCGCCTGCTCTCGTGACGAATAACACGTAGCACAAACCCCTTCCGTCATTTTCAACGGAACGACATAGGCAAGAACATTCCCTGGACGAATTTCGGTAAAAGGCTGCCTACCGCCCGGCGCACGAAGACGGGTAATCATATCCCTCTCCCAAGGATTGGGCGTATCGTCTGGACCTGTCGCATCCAAAACAACACGACGCAGCCCATAGCCTGGTAATGCTTTTCCAATCTGACGGCCTTGCGTTTCTACCGCATAAAAACCCGCACTTTGTGGAATAAAAACCATTCGGTTTTGCATAGCACTATCAAGCAACGGCGTAATTTCTTGACGCGTATACTGATCCGCGACATCAGCCTGCGCAACCATGAGCTCTGCCACCCGCTTCGCTGAAGCGATACTGGCAGCGTGATCGCTATGTGACATACTGCTTAGCAGCACGAGATAAGCTCCTACACTCACAGCACCCAATGCCGAGTATATCTTCAAACGAAGCGTCATTGTCTTATTTTCCACCCGTCAACGTGGTTTGTTCATCTGCTGTTAGTTTACCCGTTACTGGGTGACCAACCTTTTTCTGATAATCACGAATAGCACGCACAGTAGCAGCATTGTTAAACCCAGATACCTGACCGTGATAATAGCCATTTGCCAACAAACCAAGCTGCGCCTGATGCAACTCTGGATTAGGCTTATAATGTTTTACAAGCCGACGAACCGCCTTCGGATGAGGAGCTGGTTTCGGAGCTGCTACATGAGCTACATTTGCATTAGAAGCTTGTGGCTGTGTGGATGCAGAGGTTGCTGCGTGATTGTCTGCCTGTTTTTCAGGAGCCGGTGTAGGCTTTTCTACAGGTTGCTGAGGAGCCGGAACTTCCTTTGCTGGCTGAGGCGGCACAGCTGGAGCATGTTGTTCCACTACAGGAGCAGATGGTTGAGCGCTTCCCGCTGGCACACCCAAAAATGATGCAAACATAACATCACCATGGCCTTTTGCCGCAGCTGTCAAACGATGGACTAAAGATGCTGTGTCTGTTGAATGTTCTACCGAGAGCAAACGTGATGTATTCGCTGGAGCAGCATTCGTCCATTGATCGCCTGCTTCAGAAGAAATAGTCGCGCCAGGGAGTGCGGATATATCCAGTGCCGTCAAGCTTCCTGGGCCAGCGACACGTGAAAATGTATCTGCACTTACGCCTTTACGGCTCAAATCAGATGTTGCAGCAGACAAATCAGCAGGAGCGATAAAAAGCTGACCATCCAAAGCCATACCTTCACCACACACGACAACCATTTTCGGACCAGTACCACCTTGGTTGGCAACTTGCGAAAGCACCATCCGCAATGCATCTGCTGTTGGAACAGCCGGGCGTGAGGTTGGAATACCAATGCTATCTAAAGCATTACGCAACTCAACAAGAGATGAAGAGCATGCCGTTTGTTGATCGCTTTTTCCTGCGTAAAGATCAATCAGCGTAACAAGCGAAGGCTTAGCCATTGCCTGACTGGTTACTAAAAACGCGCCACCTGCCAAAAAGGAAAGCATCGCACGACGCAAAGCGCTTTTCGGACATATAACCCGAGACGCTTGTGTTAAAGCCGTAATCTGACGCGTAAAACTCACTTGATTGCTCCTTGAGAGATTTTTTTATTTGCCAAGGCATTCGCCACTAGCCGCATACACGCTGCAATTGCAGCATTATTATCTGACCCAACTAGCCATGTTAGCTGGTCAGAATGTTGATCGAGAGGCGTAACGGCCATTCGACCAGGAATAAGAATAACTAATAACACCGATTGCGATACAGATCGAAAACGCTCCGCCACCATAAAACAACAGTCAAGATCAGCATGATCGACATGTACTAACACAATCGACGCAAGAAGAGGATCTTCTGCGAGGACTTCTAACGCAGAATTGACCCCTTCATACCCGCAAGGCTCATACCCTAAGGCTGCAAGCACATCTTCCAAACGCTCACGCACAGGGTTCTGTGCGACAACCCAAACAGTCTCACCTTCTCCACTGCCAACTGGAATACGCGCACCATTCCGCTCACATATCGGCAGCCAGACTTCAAAAAGCGTGCCTTTCCCTTGCTGAGCAGGCGCAAGACGCAAAGCGCCATTATGCCCAACAACGATCTCCGCGACTGTAGAAAGACCCAAGCCACTTCCTGCCGTCCGAGTTGTATAAAAAGGACGAAAAATTGACTCATATAAAGAAGGATCAATTCCAACGCCCGTGTCTTCCACCTCCATAACCAAATAAGGCTTATCTTCCAGAAGACCAACTTGCATGTCTATGGGATGAGCTTCTTTCTGTTGACGCAAACGAATAGAAATATCCCCATCGCCTGCAATAGCCTGCACAGCATTACGCAAAAGATTAAGAACTACCTGTTGAAGCTCCGCTGCACGACCATAAACATAAGCGCCACCCCCTTGATCATCTAAGGCAACCCGAATACGACGAGGCACCGTCGGACGGATAAAGTTAATCGTATCCAGAACCATACGACCAATATTCATCGGAGAAGACGGTATATCACTTTGCCCAAAGCTTAAAATGCTTTCAATAAGCTCTGCCGCTCGTTCACTGGCATTCCGAATAGCCATAACCGCTTCATAACCACTTGGCTTATCACGCAATGCTTCCAGAGCAATTTCTGTCTGCCCTCGCATCGCCGCTAAAACGTTGTTCAGGTTATGCGCCATAGCTACAGCCGTCGCGCCCGCCACATCAAGTTGCTGACTCTCGCTTAGTTGCCGCAACACATGACACCGCTCCTGCGCAAGGTCCTCACGCTTCAGAGCCATCATCATTAATGCGCCAGCCCGACGCATTAAGGTCGGGATATCCTGCATCCATGGGGTTATAGAATATCTATTCCACCTTAGGATAAGAACACCACCGTCCAAAAATTGGGCGTAAACCTTCCCTCTTTTTTGGCGCCAATCCAAAAGCTCAAAACAGCCTTCCTCCCCACTGTTGTGATCCGCGTTATAAATACGACGGATCCATGTTTCAGGAGGCAAACCAATCTGAGAAGCAACAAAAGCGTGGAAGTCCTCAGACCCTTTGTCTGTTTCCTTCCTAAGCAGGACTGCGCCATCTGCATTGCAGGCAGCAACGAGTTCGTCCAGAACTTGCCTTACAGCCGCTTTGATTTCCGAAGAGGCAGATGCTGCAAAAACACCCGCAATCTTATCGAGAACCACATCAAGATCATAATTCAGAGCAGAAACATTCCGAGTACTATTTCGCTTACTCGAAATATATTCAGCCCCTAAAGGTAATTGCATCAATCAACGCTCTCTCAGGACTTTAGCCAAAAGCATGAGAACTCCTCCCCCTCACACTCAGCAATATGTAACGTATTTTGTCAAATTAAGACATATTGTGCAATATTTCTTCCTTTATTTTCTTGCAGATTCACTCCATTTACCAGTTATTTACCTTCTACTTCAGACATATTCTGCGATTCTAAAGGAATTGCTTCCAACAGCCAATCAAAAGCCGTTCCTGAAGGCAAAGCTCCATTTAAAGTTGCCCCATCACGTCCTGATTGCCACCAGGTATCAAAAATTTTGGGTGTGAAAGAAGGAGGATGGCTCTCCACAGCAGATAAATGATCCTCTAACGTATCAATAGTCTGCGTATGTTCAATTGCCTGTCTCAGAACAGATTCATAAGGCGGCAACATCCGAAACATTACTTCTTCTGGGTCATGCATAATTGCAAACACAAAAGGGAAACAACGCCCAACAGCATCAATGCTCGGCATCCATATTCCTGTTATTGCATATTTTGGATCAAGCATTCCTGCACGGATAATAAAATTCCAACTTGGCGCACCGTGCCAAATTTCCTCAAACCTTTCACCGTGCCGCTCTTTTGCTTCCCGTAATTGGTTACTCACCCAACGGTCAAACTGCATCAACACATTCTCGGGAAAACCTGCACGCAAAAAATCGCCATGAGCTGGGAGTTTTCCCCAATACCCTGAAAAAGGCTCCAACATCATCGTATTTCCGGACATGTAAAGCCAAAGAGAATATTGAACGGAGAATTATTTTTTGAACCACGCACAGATATCGTTTCACCATCTGGATAAAGGATCGAATTACCTTGAGCGTATCCCTTCTGAAGCAAATGAACAACGCCCCATAACCCATCTCCTCGTTCCAAAACCTGCTCCTGCCCTTTAAGGGTGCGGGTAATTACCGCAGGGGCCAATCCGTCAGAGCCGGGCCATGAAAGCATCGCAGGCTGGTCTGAATGAATGGTCATATTTCCAAGCTTCAAAACCATATCGCTATCTGAATGGAATGTAATCGTTAAGCTCAAGAACGGTGCACCAGCAGCCGGGAAGAACGTATCCCGAATAGCGGAAACCTTTTGAAAGGCAGCCAATTGCGCCGGTGTAAAGGGCGCATGAACACCACCTGCATCATGCAAACGCCACACACGTCCTGTTTGATCTGTATAAGGCGCAACAGATTGCTCAATGTACCGATCAAACAACCCGCCCGGCGCAAACACACGAACAAACTGATCTAGTGGTGCATCTTCTGTCGCTCTTGGATCAAAAGGAAAGTGTTTTTTAACAAGAGCGTGACACGCTGCACTGGGCCCATCTTCACCATTGAAAGCACCAGATGCCGAAGCCTTAGCCTCCTGCGCACGCGAGGCCTGTCCCATATCGGCAATTTCACGCAACCAAGATGAAATAGGTTCTGGGCGACGGGAAGCCTCCGCTCTTAACCGTTCGGTTGGATCAGGCATACCGACCCCAGCAGGTGCACCGCGTACAGAACCTGTTCCTTCCATCGCTTCATCTAACTGACCAATCAACCCTGTCACGGTATCCATTGGCGGGGTTCCACCACCAGAAGGCGTCAACATATCCGCTAACGATTTTAAAGAAGCATTCCATTCCAATGCTGCACGATCAATCGGACCGTATGTATTAGGATCTACCTCTGTATGGGATGCGACCGTCGCATTTTTACTCTCTTTCTTATCATCTCCCGGCATTGGAATAGTCTGCGCAACGACAATCGAACGCACCATATCCCGCAAAGGAGATTGAGGAGAAGACAGCAAATAAAGAGAACCTGAAATCTGACGTGGATCATTCCCCAGAGCAATGGCTAAGTCATTCAATGTTGAGGACCAATGCTGACGCGCATCTTCTGTCCATAGGCGCGCAACATCGGCCTCTAAAGCGGCTGCATCACTACCACGAACATCCATCGCTGTATCATGCCCTACAACCCAAGATTCATTGGCCACATCCCGTGCAGCAGCAGGTAGTTGCTGACGAACAATCTGGGCATAGCCTGCTCCGGTATAGAACGCCGGCACCCCATCACTCAGCGGAGCATTGCTCCGACGGATAAAGGGAGGGTTTGCCATACTCCCCAATGCTTCTTGTGGGCTCCAATCATGCATATCGGCCGGGATAGGTAAATCCCGCAAGCGACTATAAATCCGCTGGGCTGGTGTTACATGCCCAAATGCAATTCGTGCACGCCGAACAAGGTCACCATCCAACGTTGCATCCATCGGAGCAGGCAATGCAAGAAGCGCTTCCAAATGGTGCTTCAAACGTGCTCTCAACGCATTATTGAGTGCTCCAGGATAACGCCGCGCCCACTCCTCAACAAACCAGTTTGTTACTAACCCACGGTCATGAGACCCTAAACCACCCAAGAGCAAATAAACACGCGTTGCATCATACAGGTAAGCCGGATCCTGAAAATGCTCCCGCATATCCTGCTCAATACGCCATAATAAACGCGGATAAAGCAGCCGTGTCAGAGCACTTTCATACGTCCCCTCTCCAGCCTGATATGCAGCCGCAGTGGAGCCAATACGCAACAAACCAGCTAAACGTTCTTGTGGCTTCTTTTTTAACGCTTCAGCCTGATCCAACGCATCCGAAACAGCTGGCAAATCTGAATCATGATCAATTTTTTTAACAATTACAGGCGCAACAGCATCATGATATGCTGCAAAACGCTGCAACTCCTGCTGTTCCATTTGGCGCGCCTGTCGATGCCCTTGCCAGATCAGCAAAATCGCTAATACGCTTACCACGCCAATCACACCAAATGCAGCAATACGTAACCGGCGTCTCTTACGATACCGCTCTGGGGCATACACTCCAAGGAGTGACTCACCTAAAATAACATCCCGCATCAAACGTGTCAGGAAGTATCCACGAGCGCTATCATGATTTTGACGTTCAGAGCGATGTTGATCGATACCGAATGAACGCGCCAAGGCTCCAGACAACCGATCCAACGGAGCACCCACCTGCGTTGCAGAGGTCAGATACACACCGCGCAAGAAAGGCGGCTTATCAATCCGACTCCCGCGAAATGCCACTTCAAGAAAAGCTTGAATTGGTTCAGACAAACTTGCAACCTGAAGAGGGAAACCACTCATAATCGCCCGACGATCTGGCGCACGCTCTGCCTGCAAACGATCAATCAACCGACGATCAAGATGTGCTATCAACTCATCAAATTCACGGTTGAAGTGTTCAATCCCTTCACCAACCGGGAATGTCATGCCCCAAACTTGTTGGCGCCCCGCAACATCCAAATCTTCGAAGAAAGCTTCAAAACCTGCAAGACGATCAATTTTATTGAAAATGAGATAAACTGGGATACGGACACCAAGCTTTTCCGTAACCTCATTAATCCGCATACGCACCTGTTGCGCATGCATCTCTCTTGTTTCTGGTGAGCCGGAGACCATATCCAAAACAGAGATCATCACAATCACACCATTAATTGGTTGGCGTGATCTTACCTTGCGCAAACTATCTAAAAAGCCCAGCCATCCAGCTCGGTCTACAGCGCGCGCACTATCCTGCGTTGTGTAACGACCTGCCGTATCAATCAGAACAGCCTCATCCGCAAACCACCAGTCACATAGACGTGTGCCACCGACGCCCTGAAGTGCCGTTTCTCCACTTTCTTCAAGAGGAAAATGCAGTCCTGATTTTCGCAGCGCCGTAGTTTTACCCGCCCCTGGAGGCCCAATTAAAACATACCACGGCAAATCATAAAGCCGCCGAACACCGCGCTTACGTAGTGTCGCAATAGCAGTCTGCAAACGTTGACGAAGTTCCTTTACTTCCTCATTTGCAACCTGCTCAAGCTTTTCATCATTCTTGGTATTATTCGCTCCCCCGTCAGTAACGGCAGCATCTAAAGCTCGTTCTTGTTTATCACTGCGGCGCTGAACAAACCAAGCAATCGCAAAAACGACAACCCAAACAACACCAATTACAATTAACCGACGGATAACCGGCATGAAAAAGGTCATGAGGGGGAGATAAAACCACAACATCCCCGTCAGCAATGAAGCAACACCTAATGCTTGCGACCAACGATTGCTTACAAATCTCTGCAATAATGTAAGTAAACTATAAAACACATTCACTATGGGCGATCCTCTTCAACGAAAATCTCTACCCGTCGATTAGCGCGACGTCCTTCTGGTGTGGCATTATCTCCAACTGGGGATAATGCACCTTGTCCTGATGCATGCACATTAGCCTTACCAACATAAGGCACCATAATATCTGCGGCAGCTTGTGCACGCGCCAACGACAGCTCATAATTTGATGGGTACGAAACAGTACGGATCGGTTGTGAATCCGTATATCCGACAACGTTAATATGCGCTTTGCTTTGACCTATCGCGTCTCCTACACGACGCAATACCGCGGCATATTGTGGTGTAATGTTCGTACCACCCGTTTCGAACATTCCTTGGCTCTGAATACGAATAACAAGTATGCGCTGGTTCCCAAGGATGCTCAATGTTCCGTCATGAATATCCCCTTGCAAAGAAGCCAAAATACGCTGCCGCAAACGGTCAGAATCAGGAATAACAGGAGCAGGTGGAACCATGTTTGTCCGTGAAATAGCAGGCATGGAATGTGGTGGTAGAGCCGATGCACTCGCCATTAAAGAATCAGACGCTCCACCGGCAGCTAAAAGCGCTAAGGCATAGGCCATCCCAACCAACCCAACGCCCAAAATCAAAGCGAGCCAAACCGGCATTTCAAAACGCAATGGACGATATGGCTCCGCCACACCAACCCAGTGTCGCGACAAATCAGCACCCGCCGTTCCGCGAACACGGACGATCGTCGCATATGTTTCTTCACGGATACGCTCAAACTCTGCCGGGCCCCGTGGCATTAAACGATATTGCCCCTGCATCCCTAACGACATGCACAAATACATTAATTCAATTACATCAATATACGCATTGGGGCTTTCTAAAAGCTTTTTCAAAATACCAAAAAAGCGCTCTCCACCCCTTACATCACGGTGATACGCAGATGTTAAAGACAGATCAGCCCATGGCCCATGAGACCCCCATGGCGTACATTGCACGACATCATCCAAGCTCGCACAAACAATATAATGCGCTAGGCGAATTTTATCTGTTTGAATATGAGCATCCCGTAAAGCAGAGCCATAACGCTCAACCTCACGGACGGCACGCTCACGCAAGACACCCGCATTCGGAACACTAATGGTGTTTCGTAAACGTGCCATTAATGTCAACAACGAGCCTGCACAAGCTACAACAGGCGCCTCATCTCCACGTAACAAAGACGAAAACTCAATATCCTGCGCTTCAGACTTTTCTGCATTTACAACATTTTGTCGCGCAGATAAGGCCGATATCTTATCACGTGACATGATGACGGTACGATCGTCATCTTCCTCTACGAACGGATTATTTGTGCCCATCATGTGCGGATCGCCCATAATTCCAGTTTCAAATTCGGAAAGTCATGCGAAACATGGATAGCAAATCCCGCAGAATTCCGTAATGTTTCCCACTGCGCTGAATGGCGCTCAAGCTCGAAGTAAAGTGCATTACTCATAAATGGCATCTGTCGTGGAGCAACGGGCAATAGCCTCAGTTCAATTCCTGGGAGGGCCACATTCACCAACTCCCGAATATGCTCAACGGCACCGATTTTAACCGTTTTCGGAAAGACACGACGAAGCGTTTCTGTTGGAACATCAGCCCGGACAACAAGCACGATACTTCCGCCAGACAGAACGGTACGATCGGTAATCGTTCCAACATTAACACCATGACGATGCGTTTTGAGAGGAATTTGAACTGCCGTTTGCTCCAGAACGCTTGAAAGTGCGCGTCGAATGGCCGCCATAACGGGAGTAAAACTCCGCCTCAAATCATCATGTCGATATGGTTCAAAATGCTCTGGTCGCCGGGATGATTCTGTAAAAGTTGCCAGTTCGCCCGCCATCACGAGCAACGTACGAAACAACTCTTCTGGGTGCACACGGGCCCCATCTGCGAGGTGAGCAATCAGAGGTTGCCAGCCATTTAAGGATTGCAACAACATAAAATCTGCAATCTCGGTGTTACTCCGCGCGCCAATTGCACTCAACCGCCCGGCAATAGCTTCGCCGCGCTGATGTAAAATACCAGCTAATTCAACCAATAAATTGGTAAGAACTGTAGCGCCTGAACTAATAATAACAGGGGGTATCCATGTATCATCAAGCATCACCCGACGATCGGTTGTGACCTCAACAATACGAGCAACAGAAAGACAGTGATATCCAGATAGATCATCTGTCCCGAGCATCAGCCGAGGAGCGAGCTGCCCGACCATAATTGTAGCAGGATCAGGAGAGTCACTATGTGTGTCAAAAACTTCCTGACTCACACCTGAATAACGTGCGGTATTCCCTTCAGAACCAAACTCATCCCGCCCCGGCCCTGCCATCGGCAGCGCCAAGTAAACCAAAACATCCCGTGCATTTTCCGGCACAAGTAAAGGGGGCGGCAACAAAGATTCATCAGGAGCAGAAAAGCGCGTACCGTCCTCAAAAATTCCAATTGCCGCCGAAAGCCCTAAACGACCTGATGCCAACAGATCTCGTGAAAGCTCCAGAACAGAAAAGCCCCACCCATAGGAACGAACCAATGAAAGGCTTTGTGCCAGATCATGCGCACCCCATCGATCCTGTTGCTGGAAGTGTTGCGCTCGTAAAAAGAGCCCTTCCTGCCAAATAACGCGACTAGCCCAACTCATCGTTTATTCTCCTACGGCTTTCGTCGTATAGAAGGACCGCGGCCTTTTTTACGTACATTTTCGGCTCCTTGCGCTTCGATTTCAGCCCGAGCAGCCTCATAAATGCGGCCAAAAGCACGCCCAAAAGCACCATCCAGCGTTTCGTGCGTCGTTTCAGCCATCGCCTTCGTATGCTGTACGTAAGCCGTCCACGCTTTTGCGCGACGGAACAAAGAAAGCGATTGATCTTTGGGGAATGACAAAGTCTCCAGAACAGCATCAGGACCATTCAAAGCCATAAATTCACGCACTGATGGTTCAATTGAACGCGTCAATGCCATTTCATGAATCTGAATATCACGTAGCGCATCTGCCACGGCATCTGGGCTAGAGACACCGGTTCGTCGGCCAACCCCCAAAAGTGCGGACAACGCATCATCATCATCCACTGCAAACTTTAAGGGATTATTACCAAAAGGTTGAATCATCGTCTGATCAATACGAAACTCACCCTTTACTTCTGCCCGGGCGATCATCGCACGCCTTAACCCGATAACAAAAGAACGGAACGTCCGGCCAAGCTCTTCAAAAAAAACTTCTGGCGCTTCTGACGGCAGTCCTTCTAAAGCTGCTCCGCGCATAAAAGCGGCCACAGATGCCACACCAGAACCATCAGCTTCTGAATAATACTCTGGGGCAGACGCTGGAACGTGAGCTGAGGGAGGCGCCTGCTCCGGCGCTGCGTAATAATCTTGCGCCACATCTGGAACATTACGAGGCTCTACTGGAGGTTCTACATAAGCCTCTGGCGCAGGAGTAGGATCTACATGAGGCGCAACAGGCTCTTCCTTAACGAAAGGAGACTGAGGCACTTCTGGCGTAGCTTTTTCTACATGCCTGACTGAATGCCCATGATCTGGCTCATTCCAATCTTCCGGCAAAAGCTGGGAAGTGGGTCGAGGCGGCGCAAATGAATCATAGATACCAGAAGTCTGGGGATGAACAGACGACACATCTCCTGAGGCCGTCCCTTTCCCAAAATCAAGACCACCTTCATTTGCCCCTAAGGAAAAATCAAAGGATTGATGATTTTCTGCCATCCCTTCTGAGGAATGAGTGGAACGCGCAGCTTCATCATCAAAGAATGACGCCATAGGGTCTGCTGCACCATCATGCCCTGCACGGCCATATGCTTTGTGATCCGGCGTTACAGGAGGAGCGAACACTCCATCCCCTTCAAAAGGATTAGAAAAAGCAGCCAATGGATCCTGCCCGGATGTGCTCTCCCTTTGCTGTGGTTGAGCATAAGGAGAAGGCTCTTGAACCTCCTGCCCGAACACCACATCCATTTCATAATTACCGCACCCGATCCGATCCCCATCCCGCAGCTCATGCGGCTCACCACGGGTAAGGGCTTTACCCCCTAACGTGGTACCATTGCTGCTCAGATCAGTAACCGTCCAGATGCCGTTACGCCAAGCCACTTCGCAATGACGTTTAGATAGAAGACGCTGCGGATCGGACAAGACCCAATCGCATTGCGCTCCACGCCCAAGCGTTGCATGTTGATTGCGAACATGAAACGCCTCAGGTGCAACACCAGGTGGTGTGCGGCGCGGCACAAGCGTAAGTTCTGCCATCTCCTGTTCCTCCAGTTTTCAAGTGAGGCAACCCCCTCACTCTTTCAGTTTAGTGTTAATATCAAGCTGTTACTCAAAGAACGATAAAACGCCCAGCCCCTTATGGGTTAAGGCGTATCATACCTCCCTTAACCAAAACCTCACTATCCCCCTCAACCTGCACATCCTGACCTTCTGTTATCACTTTCGGAGAGGAAATTTTGACAGAATCAGGTCCAATCGTGATCGAAGAATTCCCACATTCTAAACGAATTTCCTGAGCCGCCTGAATGGTAATCGTCTTTGAATCCGCTTGAATATGAATGTCACCCTTACGACTATTGAACGTTTCGTTTCGTTCAACAACCGTCGTCCGATCAAGGCCAACTTCATTCAACTCGTTACGCTTGACTTTTACGTGATGATCACGCTGCGCCTGCATGAAAAGCTTTTCTTGGCCGCTCTGATCATCAAATGATAATTCATTATAATCAGCAGTCCCGCCGCCCATCGTCGAGCGGCTACGGAAACCAGTCTTCGTTTTTTCACCGGGCAAACTAAATGCTGGTTTATTCTGCTCATGATAAAAACTGCCGACAACAACCGGATTATCACAATCACCACTAATAAAAGAAACACCAACCTCTGACCCAACGCGCGGAAGATGCTGCCAACCCCAGCCGTTTCCAGCCCATGGTTGCAAAACACGTACCCATGTTGCGTGGGTTCCAACCGTATCCCGCCGATGATCAAACAATAGACGCACCTTAATCCGCCCAAGACGATCGACGTGGATCTCCTCTCCGCCTTCACCCAACACAATCGCAGAATAAATCCCCGGCATTGATGGACGTGGAAGAGTACGGTGCTCACGCCATGGCTGGTTCGCTTCAAAACTCTTAAAATTCACCCCGTATTGGGCAGGAGAAGTCCCCCCGAGCCATGTCTGATCAACCGCATGATGATGCGTTGCCTGAACGATATATTCGCTACCAGCACTCGATGGATTATTATCGATACTAAAGCGATACCCAGGGCTAAAATGAGGGTTATACCCTTTCCCACGCCCCAATCCAGATTCTGCTGCTCCAGCCTCTAAAGCATGGCGTGATCGATCCTGAGCATGACTATGGTCAGAGGTTAACGCAGGCCAAACAGAATAATGAGAATTACCAGAAGGGTCTTCTGCAACAGCATGCCCAACCACAGGCGTTGATGGGCGTGTCGGATCATAATCTCGATGCACGACTTTACTCGGTGCTACACGCTGCCCCGTATGCCAGTCGCTAATAATATCTACGTTATTTCCAGCCGCAACCACCCGATGGCTCGGCTCTTCCATCGTGGTAAAGCCTTGGTTGCTATTCGTGACAACCAAAATATGCTGATTTTTTGTATGGATGAAATAATAAAAGAAACCACTCTCCTGCATAATACGATGACAGAAGTCCAGATCACTTTCATTAAACTGCGTCGTATATTCCCGAACAGGCTGACTACCCGACACACGAAACTCAACAGGCTGAACGCCGTGAGTTGAAAAAATAATTTGCAGGATTTCTACAGATGTTTTGTTCTGAAAAATCCGGGAATCACTCGTCTGCGATAAAAACCATAACGAAGGAACAACTTCCAGATGATATTCCCAACGCCCTCGCTGCTCAATCCCATTCCCTGATACATGACGCACAAGACCGTTAAAATATCGATCTGTTCCATCTTTTCGATGAACTGTCAGAGTAATAGGCTTATGCAACAAACGACTTGGAGCAAGTTGCTGCTCAGTTGAAACAGCACCAATATTCAACACAAATGGTTCACTAAGCTTTTCCACCGCATCCAGTGAAACAGCATGCAACGTACCCTCTTGCGTTGGCTGCGTATCATCCCCTAGTGGCGATGTCAGCAAAAGGAGGTTCTGGAGCTGGCCTCCCATAAATGGGGATTCCCTTTGTTTTTTGGCGTTAAATTACAAACAATTTCTAAACAAATATGGCGCCGCAGACACCTCCGCAGCGCCACTTTGTCGACAGCTTGTCTCTTACGCAGTTTTTGCCTGTGTAAGGTCGTAAATGATACGTTTTGGAGCTGTTTTGTTACCAGAAGAATCTTGTCCATGATCTTCAATGGTCAACTCTGTGAAGTTCAGAGTTAAGACTTCTACTGGACGCTCTTTACCTGCACCTGAGTTATTCAAGCTGGAGATAATCGCATCTTTCATGTGCAACGTACGGAATACGATTTCACCACCTTCGCTAACGCGTGTGAAATCGATCTGAGCAGGGCGAGCCTGACCAACGAAAGCATATGTTGCAAGAACGTGACTGGAGTTATCAACCAGCTTTGTCATCGTCAATTCGCTAACGTGCGCAGATGTAGATTCACGGTTCTTACCGTTACCTACTGCACTACGAATCGTACGTGACATGCTCCAGTGAGCATCCAACAATTCAACCCAATGCGTGTGATTTGCTTCAGTTACATCACCTTGTGCATCGCCGTACTTCAGATAAATAGCCATTTCTTGTGCTAATCCTTACAATCTATATATCACTCGAAGGACCACCCTTCGAAAGCTTTACTCAAACAACAATAAACCTTTTAGAGGCAAAGGTCTTTTGTTTTTAAGTTACCAATGTAAAATTCCACTACATTTACTTAACTTTAATACACCCCCACTTAAAATCCATCTTTTTTTTCGCCAAAGAAGACTTCTTGGCGACACGGCGTTATTTAACATATTTTAACGCAGGTTAAAAATCACTTACCTGCTATCCCCATGCAGCCACTTAAACTGCATGAGGGGAGAAATTTTTTAAGCGCCTGCCTGCTCGAGCTTAAAGCCATTCTCATAGATAAGCCGTATATCAACAGATGGCTCGTCCGAACGCCGACCAAGGAAAGAGCGCGCCAAAAGCGGCAAAATCTCTACAGCGATCGTTCGTTCAATGATTCGCGCTCCAGAAGCACTTGAAGCAGAGCGCGCCTGTAGCGCTTCAATTGCCGTTTCATCAAATGTCAATGTGACACCATAAACAGACGCTACCCGTTTGATCACTTTTGCCACTTGCAACTGAACAATCATTCGACGCGTCTCTTCCGAGAGCGGCAAATAAGGCACCAATGTTACACGCCCCAAAAACGCAGCCTTGAAATGCTTTAACATTTCCTCATTCAACGCTGTTGCAAGAGTTTCAGCGTCTGGCGCCGTCTCTGGGTCTGCAAAGAGCGCATCAATCAACTGCGTTCCTGCATTTGTTGTCATAATGATAATCGTATTGCGAAAGTCGATATCTCGCCCTTCACCATCTTTCATGGCACCCTTATCAAACGCCTGAAAGAAAATATCCTGCACACCGGGGTGCGCTTTTTCAAACTCATCCAGCAACAAAACAGAATGTGGGCGACGGCGCACAGCCTCTGTCATAACACCGCCTTCACCATAACCGACATAACCAGGGGGGCTTCCCATCAAGAGGCTAACCTTATGCTCCTCCTTGAATTCCGTCATATTAATGGTTGTAAGACTTTGAGCGCCTCCATAGAGCAACTCAGCCAAAGCGGTCGCCGTCTCGGTTTTACCGACACCTGATGTCCCCGCCATAAGGAAAACCCCTACTGGCTTACGCGGGTCTGTGAGGCCTGCGCGAGAAACACGTATCGCCTCTGAAACAGCTTTAAGTGCATGATCCTGCCCGACCACACGAGCACGCAAATCATCTTCCAAACGCAACAAACGCTCGACCTCATCAGAACGCATGCGACGCGCTGGAACACCCGTCCAGTTTTCAACAATCTCCGCCACAACCTGCGCATCTACGACAGGGTGTATCATTGGGCTTTCACCCTGTAGGTTCTTGAGCTCGTCTGAAAGAGCAATCGCCTTTTCACGCGCCTCAGCAGAATCAGCCCCTTCTTTTTCAGCTTCTAGGCGCAGCTCCATCAACGCATGAACAACGTCCTTCTCCTGAGCCAAACGCGCTTCGTCTTCTTGCAAACGCTCTGAAATCTCCTCCGCTTCAGCACGCAATTTTGCAACACGCGTCTCGTGCGAAGCGCCTGAAAGTGCTTCACGTTCAAGCAGTTCAATCTCACGTTCAATTGCTGCAACACGCCGGCGCCGATTTTCAATATCTCCGGGGGTAGAACCTTGACTCATCGCGACACGCGCACACGCCGTATCAAGCAAACTCACCCCTTTATCAGGCAGTTGCCGATCTGGAATAAAGCGAGAAGACAACCGAACAGCCGCCTCAGTGGCTTCATCCAAAATGCGCACACCATGATGCTTTTCAAGCACCGCAACTAACCCGCGTAGCATATCAATAGCTACGGCTTCATTAGGCTCTTCTACTTTTACGGTTTGGAAACGACGGGTTAATGCGGCGTCTTTTTCAAAATAACGTTTATATTCTGCCCATGTTGTTGCAGCGATCATCCGCAACTCACCACGCGCCAAAGGTGGCTTTAACAGGTTCGCAGCATCACCCTGCCCCGCCTGACCACCCGCTCCAATCAATGTATGCGCTTCATCAATAAACAAGACGATCGGTGTGGGAGAATTTTTGACCTCGTCAATGACCGAGCGTAAGCGATTTTCAAACTCGCCTTTCACACCAGCGCCTGCCTGCAACAAGCCCAAGTCCAACGTGCGAATTGCTACTTGTTCCAACGCTTCAGGCACATCTCCTTGTGCGATACGAAGTGCCAACCCCTCCACAACAGCCGTTTTTCCAACGCCAGCTTCCCCCGTCAAAATGGGGTTATTTTGCCGACGGCGTGTCAATATATCTATAACCTGCCGGATCTCTTGGTCACGCCCCAAAATAGGGTCTATTTTTCCACTCCGAGCAAGTTCAACCAAGTCCGTTGTAAAGCGATCAAGCGCCCCTTTATTAACAGGCGGAGCGATCTCTCCCTCCTCCCCTGATTGGAGACTCGTTACACCTTCAACACTTCCTTGAGCTAGATGATCAAAGTCCCGAATCAAAACTTCACTTGCGAGCTTACGCAACGCAGGGATAGCTGCTCGTAACCGAGACGCAACAACCTCATCCGCCAACGCCGCACAAAAAACATGCCCTGAGCGTAACACCCGGTCTGATCGATCAACCGTTGCAATCAACCAACCATCTTTAAGAATCCCGACCAACTCTGGAGAAAGAGCCGGACTACGACCATTCCCAGTCGAGAACCGATCCAAGACCGTATTAAGCCCAGCGGCAACTTGCGCAGAATTAATCTCTTCATGCGCTAAAAACTGCGAAACGTCCGATTTTTCATTCTGAAGAATCTGCGCCAGCCAGTGCTCAACTTCCACCGTATAATGTGTCCGCGATAAAGCTGCACCTGCAGCCGCTTCTAAAGCCGCTCGACACGCATCATCCAAATGCCCAACTAGTCGCTGAAGATCGATCACTGCAGCCATGCTTTCTCCATTATCTCATTCACTCATATGGAACGTCACGCAAAGATGAACGCCCAACCTATGTAACTTAATGTGACTTTTGGCCTTATTTTTCCTGCCGTCTACCGCATTAAGGTTTCAATTGTAGCTTTTTCGTCGCAATCGACATCTTGTTCCTCGCTCAAATGGTGGCATAGTCTCATTTGTGGGGCGTTGTATGGAAGTGATTCACCAACACCCTATCGAAAAATTTACTCCCTTTACGCCACCTACACCGGCTTAAAGGGGCATTACCGTGGAAAGGAACAGCCACTCGACATGCTTTTACCAGATGCAGAAAGCATTCTCGCTGGAATCGCAGCGCCAATTAGCGATACCGCTCCAGGCGGCATTGACCTCCGTGAAACGATGGGGGTCAACTCCCTCTACTCGTCCCTTAGAGACGCCCGTTCCTCTGCGCGCATGCAAGAACGCATCAGTGACGATGATCCAGAGCGTTCAGCCGGAATCCCGGAGGAATGGCGCGCTGTCGAGAAACTGGCACTTGAAGCCCTGACCACGCAAAGTAAAGACCTTGAAGTTGCAAGCTTCCTGACCGAATCTTTAACACGGCTCTATGGTCTATCTGGCCTAGCGTTAGGCACAAAAATCATCACCGTGCTGGTAGAGAAATTCTGGTCTCAAGATCTTTATCCTCCTTTAGAGGCAGATGACCCAGAGGCACGCACGTTTGCAATTACAGGCCTGAGCGGTGCAGATCGTGACGGATCTCTCATTCAACCATTACGCAAAACTGTTCTCTTTGAGTTTGACGACGGGCGGACAATTGCTGCGTGGGAATATGAGCGTGCCCGCTCACGCGCTGCAACACGAGCCCAAGGTGAGCATGTCGCAGTTATTCATGATGATCTTCCCTCTCTCGAAGATATGGAAAAGATCGCCACAGGTTCAGGTAATGCCTTTCTGACTGATCTCGCCCGAGAAGCTGATTCTGCTTACACAGCCTGGCAAAACCTTCATTCTGTTCTGGAAACTGCTTGCCGTGAGAGTTCTCCTGTAGCTGAACCTCCTTCCATGGGGCGCGTTACTCATTTACTGGAGGAAATCCGAGCTGCCACGCATCGTTACGTCAAGCTGGAAGACCTCGTGCAAAAAGAAGATCCAGAACCTGTAGCTGAGACGGAAGATGCCGCTTTGGTGGAACACACACCCTCCAGCAAAGCCTCGCCTCCTAAAGCTCCAGCTCGGCCAACCCGTACCGAACTTCTTGATGCAGCCATGGAGATTGCTCAACAATTCCGAAAAATGGAGCCTCATTCCCCCTTCAGTTACACTCTCGAAAATGCCATTCGCCGAGCACGACTATCTCTTCCAGACCTTCTGCGTGAAGTGGTTATGGATGATTCATCCCGTGCAGAGATTTTAACACGCCTCGGTATCCAGGAGCTTGATCTCTAAAAGGGATCTTCTTGCCATAACTTTTAACGATTGGAGCAATTCATGAGCGCAAGTATCCACGAAAAATTAGCCCGTGTTCGCCGTCCTCGCGTACATATTACATACGAAGTTGAAACTGAAGGCGCAGAAATTGTGCGTGAACTTCCGTTTGTAGCCGGTGTTGTCGGTGACTTTTCTGGTGATCCGACTAAACCACTACGCCCTTTTGCGGAACGCCGTTTCATTCAAATTGATCGTGATAATTTTGATGAAGTCATGCAACGCATGTCCCCTGGCTTAAACCTCGTCGTAGAGAATACACTCAAAGGCGAAGGCGAAGAAATGAAAGTCAATCTGACATTCAACAGCCTTGAAGACTTTGAACCTCATCGCATTGTCGAGCAGGTTCCAGCTCTTAAATCATTACTTGAAACCCGCAATCGCCTCCGTGATCTGATGAGTAAAGCTGATCGCTCTGAAGAGCTTGAGCTTCTGCTGGAGCGTATCCTGAAAAACAACGATGAGCTTAGTGCTCTTAACGCTGAACTTCAGTCTAAGAATAAAGGGTAAGTCTCATGTCTGACACCTCTCGTTCACCTCAAAATCAACCCCAGACAGTTACCACGGAAACAGAATCTGGCGCTGGGTTGCTCTCACAAGTTGTTGCAGCAACACGTCAAACAGAACCTGACCGCGCAGCAGAACTCGTACGTGCTCTCGTCGATGAAGCAAGCAAAGGTACCATCCACTTTGATCGTAACCTGAATCGTACGATTGAACGGGCTGTTGATGCGCTTGATGCGAGCATTTCCCAACAACTAAATGCGATCATGCATGATCCAAAGTTCTTAAAATTGGAAGGAAGCTGGCGCGGTCTACACTATCTTGTTAAGAACAGTGAGACAGGAAACAACCTAAAAATTCGCGTTCTTAACGCAACAAAAAGAGAGCTCCACCGGGATCTCACCCGTGCTGTTGAGTTCGATCAATCCCTTCTTTTCCGTAAAATTTACGAAAATGAATTCGGCACACCAGGCGGTGAACCGTATGCTGCCCTCATCGGGGATTTTGAATGGACCAACGCCCCCGAAGATATTGAAACGCTCCGTGAAATCAGCCATGTTTCTGCGGCAGCTTTTGCTCCTTTCATTTCAGCCGCCGGGGCTGGGATGTTCGGCTTCAAAGACTGGAGAGAGCTCGTCAACCCACGTGACCTGTCCAAAACCTTTGATACAGCAGAATTTCTCAAATGGCGTGGCTTCCGCGAAAGTGAAGACAGTCGCTTCGTCTCTCTTACCCTTCCCCGCGTTCTATCTCGCCTTCCTTATGGCGAAGGTGTTAACCCGGTTGAAGAGTTCCGTTATGAAGAGGCTCCTCGCACAGCCGATGGAAAGCCACTTGCTCTTGAGCACGATCAATATTGCTGGATGAACGCTGCATACGTCATGGGTGCACGCATGACAGAAGCCTTTGAACGCACAGGCTTCTGCACCATGATCCGCGGAAAAGAAGGCGGCGGCCGTATTGATGATTTGCCACAACATATCTTCCAATCGGATGATGGGGATATGGATGCAAAATGCCCAACTGAAATTGGCATCACAGATCGTCGTGAAAACGAGCTGTCAAACCTTGGTTTCCTTCCTGTCAGCCACTATAAAAATGAAGACTACGCTGTCTTCTTTGGTGCCCAAACCACTCAAAAACCAAAAGTGTATGACAGTCCGGAAGCAACCGCTAACGCGGCCATTTCTGCACGGTTACCATATATCATGGCCTCAAGCCGCTTTGCCCATTACCTCAAGGTGATGGCTCGTGATAAAATTGGTTCCTTCATGCAAGCAAGTGACTGTGAACGTTGGCTCAATGATTGGATCAATAATTACGTCAATGGGAACGATCATGCTGGGCCAGATAGCAAAGCACGTTATCCCCTCCGTGAAGCACGTGTTGAAGTGACAGAAATTGCAGGACGCCCTGGCTCCTACAACGCTGTGGCCTACATGCGCCCATGGTTACAGATGGAAGAACTGACCACAAGCATGCGCATGGTCGCACGTATTCCAGAGCGGAACTAACTTTTCGCTTATGTCAACTGCTGGTTCCAGCCAATCAAATATACCACCTCAGCAAGACGATTTGAAAAAATCGTCTTTGAGGAATGGAATGTTGGCGGGCCAGCATACCCAGCCTGATTGGGATTTTGAATCCTTTGAAGATTTTCTTAAAAACGACCGTGATGCTCTCAGTATCTGGCTCGGCGATGATCTTTTCAATGCGTTTCATCCTACCTCCTCACATCATCTAAAAACATTTATTCGGGGGCAGATTGATCGCGACCTTGCACAAATCGATACGCTGATCGCGCAACAGATTGACGCTATTCTCCACCACCCACGCTTTTCTCGGTTTGAAGGATCGTGGCGCGGTTTACATTGGCTTGTTTCGTCGTGTGATCCAGCAGAAAACATTCATATTCGTGTTTTCTCCATGAAGTGGCACGAACTTGAACGCGACTTCGCTCGTGCCCTTGAGTTTGACCAATCATCCTTTTTCAAACTGATCTATGAAGATGAGTTTGGACATCCGGGAGGTCAACCTTTTGGTTTGCTCGTCATTGATCATGAGATTGCCCATCAACCTAAAAAACGTACCGCTTTTGACCCCACCCCTCCCGTGGATGATGTCGCGGTTCTACGTCAAATTGCAGCTGTTTCAGCGGCAGCTTTCATTCCAACCATTCTAACGGCTTCTCCACGCCTTCTTGGGGTTGAATCTTTTTCTGAACTTAGTCTTACGCAACATATCACCGCGGCCTTGGCCGACATGGATCATATTCGCTGGCGCAGCTTTGTCACACAAGAAGACACGCGCTTCTTATGCCTTACGTTACCTCGCATGCGCGCACGTGCTCGTTGGTCTCGAGATAATAACATATTGCGTCATGAAGAATATGCCCCCAGCTCCCAAGAAGTATGCTGGCACTCAGCAAGCTATGCCTTTGCAAGAAATGTCTTACGGGCACAGCATAATTATAACTGGCCAGCCGATGTCCGCGGCGTAACACCCGGACAAGAAACAGGCAGCTTTGTTTCTGATACAGTAAAAGACCCATTTCGCTTTGGTGCTATCACACAGATTCCACGCGCACCAATCGAAGTTGCTTTTTCTGCGCCACAAACACAAGATTTGCTTGAAGCTGGTTTCATGCCCCTCAATACGTTGCCTTTTGGGGGAACAGCTTTCGCTTCAACCCGAAGCTTACAAGCTACCCCTACAACACCACGCAACCCTACGGCAGAGCAGGCCAATCGTCGTATTTCTGCGGAAATCGTCTCCTTACTCTGTGTCTGCCGCTTTGCCCATCACATCAAAATGCTTGGTCGTGATATGATTGGACGTATTGCAACCCCCAGCGCCCTTGAACGCGAATTACAGGATTGGTTAGGCCGTTACACCAATGCCAGTAGTCTTTCTTCCGGGGAAAGCCGGGCGCGTTACCCCCTTCTGTCTAGCCGCGTTGCGATTAGTGCACGTGAAGATCAACCTGGCCATTATGGATGTATCATTCACTTGCAACCGCATTATCAGCTTGATGATATTTCCACGACGTTCCGTCTCGTCACTACTCTTAGTTCCGCTGAGCGCTCGGCCGCTCCGGCTCAATTGGAGACTACCTAAATGACTTTATCTGCAGACACCCTTTTTCAACAAGGAGATCTTGAAGGTGCTATTGCAGCAGCCACGGCAGCTGTTAAAGCAAACCCTTCAGATCCTGCTCCGCGCCTTCTCCTTGCTGAGCTGAGCCTTTTTATGGGCGACCTTCAACGAGCAGAAACGCTTATTGCAGCCCTTCTCTCTATTGACCCCAATATGAGCCTTGTTGCCGCTGAATTCCGTCAACTCCTTCGCGCAGAAACCCAACGGCGCGCTATTCTTGAAGAAGGGGCTGCTCCGGAATTCGTGCTGGATCCAACACCAAGCCAAAAAGAATCTCTTCGGGCACTCACTGCTTTACGTACTGGCGATACAAAGGCAGCTATAGAGGCGGCCCAAACTGCAGAGAGCCTTCGTGTTCAGGCAAGCGGTAGCTATGTACGGAGCGGTAAGCCAACCGAGTTTGATGATTTCCGCGATGCAGATGATATTTTGTGTGGTTCAATCGAAATCCTCACCACCACAGGCAAATGTTTCTGGATCCCTCTAGAATCCTTCATTGAAATTACGTTCCATGCTCCACGCCGTCCACGGGATCTTTTCTGGCGTCGAGCATCTGTTGTCGTTCGTGGTGGCCCTGAAGGTGAAGTGTATCTTCCAGCCCTTTACTATCCATCTGGTAACACCAATGCATTACGGCTTGGGCGTGAAACAGATTGGATCAGCGATCAGGGGCCGGTGCGCGGACAAGGTCAAAGAGTTTTCCTCGCTGGAGAAGAAGCATTGGATATCCTTCAAGCTGAAGAAATTACTTTTGGATAATTTCCAACCGTGAAAGATTATGCCACTCCCACCTTATCTGTTTTGGATCGCCTGTTAGATGCACACCCGGAGCGTGCTGACCCACCTCCGTCAAACGTGCGGACTCTCGCGCAAATCCATGCGGCCCTTCGGCGAGATCTGGAGGCTCTCCTGAACTCAGATCGGCCTTGGGTTGTTTTAAAACCCCATCAAGCGACCTTACAGAGTTCTCCCTTGGGGTATGGCCTTTCCGATGTTACTGCACGCGCACTTTCAGATGATGATGAGCGTGAACGTATCCGCACAGAAGTAGAGAACACATTACGTCGTTTTGATTCACGCCTGACCAATATCCGTGTCTCTCTTTTACCTGACAATGCCCCCATGAGTACGGTTATCAGGCTCCAGATTGAGGGGGTACTCCTTCTTGATCCACAGCCTGAACTCGTTCGTTATAGCACAGCAATTCTTCCGCCCGGACAGCCAATTTCCATTCAGGCTGTCCGCGAAACATAAGAGATCTTATGGCCGACGATTTTATCAATGCCTATCAACGTGAACTTGATGCCCTGCGCACCCTTGCTGGTACGTTCGCTCAAGCACACCCAAAAGTCGCCGGGCGTTTGCGTTTATCGCGGGATACGATTGATGACCCTCATGTTGAACGCTTACTCGAAGGTGTGGCCTTCCTTACAGGACGTGTCCAACAACGCTTAGATGATGAATATCCAGAACTAACCGATACCCTCCTTGATATCCTATACCCCCATTATCTTGCCCCCCTTCCTTCAGCTTGCCTTGTTCAGTTTGAAGGAATGCCCGATGCACGAACCTCCATTCCTGTTCCTCTGAACTCTCCACTACAAACTTCTTTACCAAACGGCACTACCTGCCGTTTCCGCACGACTGCTCCTGCTGATATATGGCCAATTCATGCTCATAGTGCACGAATGCAAGCGGCCCCTTTTGATGCCCCCAATCATCCTGCATCACGCCAAGCACAAAGTATCTTAAGCGTTCGGCTTTCCTTGTCTAATCCAGATGCTAAATTTCTTGATGTTGCGCCAGAATCTCTTAAATTTTTTATTCAAGCTCCCCACGAGCAGTCCAGCGCTCTGTATGAACTTCTTTGCGCGCATACTGTCGGAATAGCGCTTGCTTCCAGCCCGAATGATGACCGCCCAACCATTCTTTCCAAAGATCAAATGACCTCTTGTGGCTTTGACTTGGATGAAGCTCTTTATCCTTGGCCTAAACGTTCTTTCACAGGTTTCCGCCTTCTGACAGAATACTTTGCCTTTCCTGAAAAATTCCTTGGGGTTGTCATCAATGGATTAGATGCGCGTACACTGGTCGAAACCAAAAATGAACTCACTCTTTTCATTTATTTTGATACAATTATTCCAAGCCTAGTCAGAACCCTGCACTCCAATGCCTTAAGGCTGAACTGCGTTCCAATCGCCAATCTTTATGAGAGCACCTGTGAACCTATTCGCCTCAACCATTGGAAAACAAACTACCCCGTAGATCCTCCACGGAATGGGAACTCAAGTGCTGAAATTTGGCATATTAATTCCGTTAGTGAAATCCACCCTGATGGCACCACACGTCCATGGCAACCGCTTTATCGCTACCTTCCCAACAAAGAAGAAAACATCGTTGGAGAATACACTCTTGCACGGCGTCTTTCCCCAATAGGAAAACGTGTTGAAACCTATCTTACACCCATTGAATTTAATTGGACCGAAGAAGAATCACGCAACCGCCTTCTCTCAATAGATGCCACACTCAGTGATGGAGATTTACCCGCTCGTTTACCTTTTGGTGGCGGCGCACCACACTTCATGCCTGAACGTGGACTAGGGAGTGTAACACAAATCCTCTGTCTTACCCCACCAACACAAGGCTGGCGCCAACGCCAACGTGCCCGTAGTGCTTGGGCACTCATCACTCATCTCAACCTGAACCACCTTAGCCTCACAGGAGGTGAAGATGCTGCGAGTGCCCTGCGTGACCTCCTAACACTGTATGATGTTCGTAATACAGAAGAAACACGAGCAGCCATTGCAAGCCTCGTTGAAGTTACGTCTGCCCCTACCGTGGCCCGGCTGTCTGACGGACTTAAGCTTGGATGGAGCCGAGGTCTGGAAGTAACTCTGACTTTTGAAGCCGGGGCATGGAGCGAACACGGCCTCTTTCTGCTTGCGAGTGTACTCGATCGCTTTTTTGCTTTGCATATTGCAGCAAATAATTTTGTACGCACCGTTGTGCGCCTTACCACCCATCCAGATCCAGTTGCATCTTTTGCACCACGCGCTGGCTTTCGTCGTATCCTCTAATCACCATGTCAGAACAAAACCAACCTTCCACGCCCGCACTCCTAGAAAATGCATCCCTAGAAGAACTCGTGCAGTTCCCGGGGCGCTTCTCCTTTGATGCTGCCATGGCTCTCTTACAACGCCTGTCTGGTAATCGTCCTTTATCTGAAATTGTACGGTTTCGAACGCCCCCCGGTCTTGTCACTCCTAACCGAGATATTCTCAACATTGAGCCGCAACCTGACGGGACATTTGACGTCTGGACCAGCTTTGGCACGATGACTGGGCACGATGGTATTTTACCACGTCCCTATAGTGCCCTTGTCGATGAAGAACATCGCTCACGTTCACCTGCTCTCAGTTCATTCCTTGATATGCTTGCCCAGCGCCCGCGGATCCAATTTGCTGATGCTGGAACCAAATATAGCGCACACAGTTTTGCTCCAACCTCAACAGAAAATAAAAATGAACGTCTTTTAGCGCGTGTTCTCTTTGCTCTAACCGGCTTTCACTCTTCCGATATGGTGCAGCGGGGTCAAATTGATCCACGCTATCTGCTGTATTTCTCTGGTCTTTTTGCAACGCAACCACGCTCGGCAGAACGCCTAAGAACTATTTTAGAAGAGTGGATGGGGACGGCAATCACAATCAATCAATTTTCTGGCCAATGGATTAGTGTCCCGCCTCAGCAACAAAGCCAACTTCCTAATGCTTCAGGGGGGCAGTTTTCTCAACTCGGGGTAGATGCCATTATTGGTTCACACTCATGGGATCTCAATGCCCGTATTGAAATTCAGATTGGCCCACTTTCTCTCAAAGACTATCGAAATTTTCTACCTCACGGAATGTATTTTACTCTCCTTAAAAGCTTAATCCGTATCTTTATAGATGATGAAGTCACCTGTGTTTTACGCTTAGGCCTCAAAAAAGAAGATGTTCCCGACTTCCAATTTAATTCTATTCATCTTGGCAGAGACAGCTGGGTGCCCCAAAAATCAAAACAGAAACAGGATCTATTCGACACTATAATTCCTATTTCTGCACGAGATTAAAATACTCCCGAACACAGGTCTTTATGGGTCTACCTCTGCGCTATCGTCTATTTCGAGGTTTTTAAGCCAATCAAACAGTTTGTTTTGATAAACGGCCATAATAACCTGTTTTGAACTCTTAATGTCCGGATTATCTTCTTCAATGACAGCGGCAATAGCCTCTCGGGTGATATGACCGCCTCGCGTTGATCGTACCAAACGTTTTATATCTTTTGGTGTATAAAACTTTCCAACAGCTCCCTTCCACAAAAGAGCTTCTTTTGGGTCATAAACACCGGCGTTCCAAAACATCTTTGCTTCTTGCAACGTAAAATTTGACTGTCGCCAGGCAATCATCTGTTGGGGCAAAAGATGCGGGTTCTGCCATCCAATCATCTCAGACAGTGTATAATGAGCGTTCTTTAAGTCTTCTTCCTGAGGCAACGTAAAACCGGCGCGCTGCCACTCATCTTTTTTTATACCATTAGAACAGGCAGAAAGAATAAAAAGAGGAAAACAGAGAATAAATACTTTCCGCATGTTTTCCTCTTAATACATCGTAACCTAAAAAAGATACTCTAAGCTTTACTCCAGCTCAATAGCCTAGTGCCGCCGTCCACCACCGCCGCCACGGGATGACCCTCCCCGAGATGATGCTCCTCCAGAACGCCTTGGCCCTCTATTGCCGTTCCCTGAATGCGCGCCTCCAGAACTTCCGCCACGACGCGGAGCACCTCCTCCACGGCGTCCACCACCACCAAGAACAGGTGGCCGCATCGTAGAGTTTTGAGCTGCATCGGAGTGATAAGGATGATCTGTCACAACAGCGATGGACTTACCGATTTTTTTCTCGATATCCTTCAACCAAGCCCGTTGCTCTGCATCGCACAAAGAAACGGCCCAACCATCACGCCCTGCACGGGCCGTACGGCCAATACGATGAACGTAAGATTCAGGCACATTTGGTAAGTCATAATTAAAGACGTGCGTTACATCATCAACATCGATCCCGCGCGCTGCAATATCTGTCGCGACAAGCACCTTTACCGTTCCATCCCTGAAGCCAGACATCGCACGTTCACGGGCTCCTTGCGATTTATTCCCGTGAATTGCTTCTGCTGTAATGCCATTCTTGCTCAAAAATTCAGCAACTTTATTGGCTTCATGCTTCATTAGAGTAAAGACAACAGCACGTTTGACGTTGGGGGCCTCAACCAACATCAAGGTTGCATCTTTCTTATGCTCTGTATCGAGAAACATCACCGCTTGACGAATACGGTCAACCGTACTTGATTCAGGCGTAACCTGTACCGTTGCCGGGTCTTTCAATAATGAATGAGCCAGATCGTGAATAGATGGCGGCATTGTTGCGGAGAATAAAACAGTCTGACGTTTTTCAGGTAAGAACGTCATAATCTTCCGAATATCCCGAACAAATCCCATATCGAGCATCCGGTCGGCTTCATCCAGCACTAATACTTCAAGCCCGGACAAATCTATATGCCCTTGGCCTATCAGATCCAACAAACGCCCAGGAGCTGCGACCAGAATATCCACACCCTTACGCATGGCCTCAACCTGTCGCCCTTGGCCAACGCCACCAAAGATAACGGCATGCGACAATTTTGTATGCCGTGCATAAGAGGCACAATTCTGGCCTATTTGGGAAACCAGCTCTCGTGTAGGGGCTAAAATTAAGGCTCTTACCCCTTTTCGAGCAGGCGCTTTCTTTTCGCGTAACAAATAATCCAAAATAGGCAAAGCAAAAGCAGCAGTTTTGCCTGTTCCTGTTTGAGCTAATCCAAGAAGATCACGCCCATCCAAAAGATATGGAATAGACCCTGCCTGTATCGGAGTGGGAGTGATATAGCCTTCTTCACCAAGCGCCTTTTGTATTGGCTCAGCAAGATTAAGCTCTGCAAAGCTAGTCATGTCCCCTCCTAAGGGTGGCACAGTAGACCTGCGCAAGCGCAGCAGCGAGCTTAAACGCTGTCTTGCTCCAAGCCTTAAACTATAAAATTGTTCAAAAAGACTGTTTCTCTGCCGTACCCCACACTATCAGATTGAATAATCACTCTGAAAAAGTTCGACCTAAATAAAACCGCCTGTAATTGCTAAGCTTTTCTTTAAAAACTCAATCCGTGCGCGTATAGCTTTATATTCATCATATGAAAAGCAAAAAATACTTAACAAAAAGTCATGTTTTGTCACAAAAAGAAATTTTTTATCGTTTAAAAACAAACATCTAAAAGACATTCATATCAAGTAAATATATTCACTAACTTTATAAGTATTTATTTCTTACGCAGAAGAAACAATGCCTGCTCTCCAAACAAGTTAGCCAATCGAATGGAACGCCTCCACGGCGCTCTACTTCCTTCTTCATCAACTGCAAGCCATTTTTTCACCACATATCCTTCTTCATCACATAAGGCGATAAAATCTCGAATAGTACATGGGTGAATATTCGGCGTTACATACCATGGCGTATTCCAAACGGTGGTCATCGGCATACGCCCTGTTGTCAGAAGCTGAAGCCTTAAGCGCCAATATCCAAAGTTTGGAAAAGATACAATCGCATAACGGCCAATCCGTAACATTTGGCGCAACACTTCACGAGGGCGTTCAACGGCCTGCAACGTTCGCTGTAAAACAACATAATCAAACACCTGATCCGGATAATCCGCCAAGTCATGATCTGCATCTCCGTGTATTACAGGCAATCCATGAGCAACAGAATGCGTTACATCCTGCATATTCAGCTCAATCCCCCGCGCGTCACATGCTCGCGTGCGATAAAGATAATCAATCAACGCACCATCGCCACTACCCACATCCAAGACGCGTGCGCGCGGATGAATCATTTCTGCAATCAGACGTTGATCAACCCGCATCAGAGTTCCCCCACTTCAAACCGGCATGTTCCGCAGCACCGTTAATAAAACCACGAACCGTTCGATCAAAATCAGGCTCATCCAATAAAAATGCATCATGTCCGCGGTCGCTCTCAATCTCAACAAACGACACATTCGCCCCTGCCCGATTCAATGCACGCACAAGCACACGAGACTGAGAGGTAGGAAACAGCCAATCCGAACTAAACGATACAACACAAAAGCGTGTTTCGCATTTGCGAAATGCTTCTGCCAAATCACCATCATACTCCGCTGCTAAATCAAAATAATTCATCGCGCGGGTAATTGTTAAATATGAATTTGCATCAAAGCGCCGCACAAAAGTTGAGCCTTGGTGACGCAAATAGCTTTCAACCTCAAAAATTTCACCAAAAAGCGAGCTTGCTTCTGCATCCGCAGATTTAGACGTTGTAGCCACCTCACGCCGCGTCCGACGACCAAACTTTCGTGTTAGAGCTTCTTCAGATAGGTATGTAATATGCGCCATCATGCGCGCCACACCGAGCCCTCTTGCCGGGATCTCTCCGAAATCCCGATAACGGCCGCCATGCCAATGAGGATCTGCTAAAATGGCCTGTCGGCTTACCTCATTAAACGCAATATTCTGTGCGGAATGAAAGGGAGAGGTTGCAATAGGCATCACAGCAAAAACACGATCTGAATGATCGGCTACCCATGTGAGAGCCTGCATCCCTCCCATTGATCCACCAACAACGGCAAATAAGCGCCCTATTCCCAAATAATCAATTAACCGAACTTGCGCCGCCACAATATCGTGCATCGTAATTTGCGGAAAATCTGTGTCCCACGCCCGACCTGTATCAGGACGAATAGACTTGGGGCCCGTTGACCCCATACATCCACCAAGTACGTTCGAACAGATAACAAAAAACCGGTCTGTATCAATAGGCAAGCCCGGCCCTACCATTCGGCTCCACCACCCAGGTTTTCCTGTTACGGGGCTTGGCTCAGCTATGTATTGATCCCCCGTTAAAGCATGGCACACCAAAATGGCGTTATCACGGGCAGGTGAGAGTACGCCATACGTACAATAAGCAATATCGAGTGGGGCAAGATGCACGCCACACTCCAAATCTATTCCCTCATCAAGGCGAACGGCTTGGTGCGTATAAACAGGCCTATCTACTTCAGCAGAAGAAATGCCATCAGCCATCAGCACCACAACTCCAAACTCTTAAATGAACAACACATCTAAATTTAAGGTGCATAACTATGCCATTGGCTCATCAAAGACGCAATTTTTTAATTTTTAAAAATATCGATTAACAATAAAAATATGGTGTAGTATAAGACGCATAGAAGGTGAAAAAGTTTCCTATGCCACACGATATTTTACACCAAAAAACAATATCCTCTCACCACACACATTCCGACATTCCAAAAAACACTTTGCAGCTTATTGGTCACTCTGGTGTTTTTGATATCGTTTATTATAACCAAACATATCCTGACTTAATCTCTTCAGGTGTAAATGCCCTTCACCATTATCATCATCATGGATGGAAAGAAGGTTATCAGCCCAATGCTTTCTTTAATCCTGTATGGTACCAGCAGCAAAATCCTCATGTCACCGGAGATCCACTCCTTCACTACATCTCCCAAGGAGAAGCAGAAGGGCTACGCCCCATCGCATGGTTTGACCCAATCTGGTACCGCCAAACTTATGATATTCCTTCGAACTCACTCGCTCTTGCGCATTACCTCACACACCGAAACAGCCGAATATTCCGCCCTATTCCTGAATTTGATCCTGAATTCTACCTTACCGTTCATGCTGACGTCGCCAAAGCTGGGGTAGCACCGCTAGAACATTACATCGTTGATGGCTACAAAGAGAAACGATCTCCTAATCCATACTTCAATCCTCATTGGTATCAACAACAAGCCCCACACATTACTGACGACTTGCTCCTCCATTACCTTACTCAAGGAGAGCAAGAAGGCCTGTGGCCTATTGCGTGGTTTGACCCGGTTTGGTACCGTCAAACTTATGATATTCCTGAGGGCATGAGCGCTCTTGCGCATTATCTTCTTAATAGACACCGAAAAGGCATTTACCCACTCCCAGCCTTTGAGCCTGATTTTTACCTAAAAACTTATCCTGACATCGCTTCTGCGGGCATAGATCCTGTTGAACATTACATGGTTCAGGGCTTCAAAGAAGATCGGCTTCCTTTTGAAGGTTTTGACCCTACTTCATATAAAAAACAACATCTTCCAAACTCTCCAAGCGCTAATCCTCTTTTGCATTATCTTGAACACAAAGATAAGCCCAACGCCCTCACCCCGCCTCCCAAAGATATTTCGGTCTTTGATGAAATTCGCCGAAGAACAGAACCAAGCCCTCTTTTTGAATCTTTTAAGCCTCTTCCCGACAGCGCCATACGCAAAGCGCGCGTCTTGGCTTATTACCTCCCTCAATATCACCCAATCCCTGAAAACAACGCTTGGTGGGGTGAAGGATTCACAGAATGGACCAATATTGCTCGGTCCGCTCCCCGCTTTGTCGACCATTATCAACCCCGTATCCCTCGAGACCTTGGTCACTATACTCTCACCTCACCTGATATTTTGGAACGCCAAGCCAAAATGGCCAGACAAGGTGGCATTGAAGGTTTTATTTTCTATTTCTATTGGTTTAATCAAAAAAGACTACTTGATGGTCCTCTGGAAATCCTTTTAGCGAACCCACACATAGACCTTCCCTTTTGCCTCATGTGGGCCAATGAGAATTGGAGCCGCCGCTGGGACGGTTCAGATCATGATATTCTAATTGAGCAACATTATCGCTCTTCAGATGATAATGCTCTTGTCGACAGCTTCGCCCGTCACATGAAAGACAAGCGTTACATCACTATACAAAATCGCCCTTTGCTCATGGTATACCGTGCAGGCAGTATTCCTTCGCCTACGAAAAACTTTGCCAAATGGCGTAAGCTCTTTCAGCAACGTCATAACCTCAACCCAATTTTCATTATGGGGCAAACCTTTCAGGATGAAGATCCTTCGTCCTTCGGAGTTGATGGAGCTATTGAATTCCCTCCCCATAAAACCGTTTCCAACTGCAGGCTCATTAACGAAGAGGTCCAACTTCTTGATGCACATTTTAGCGGTCAAATTTATGATTATGCTGAAATCGTCACACATGCTCTTCAGGCTCCAGCGCCCGACTTTCCTCTTATTCGTACCGCGACTCCCTCATGGGATAATGATGCACGCCGCCAAGGCAAAGGCCTCGTCATGCATGGCTCTACCCCCCAGCTCTACGAGCTCTGGCTAAAAGGACTTGTCGAAAAAGCCAACACACATCGTTTCTTTAACGAAGCGATCGTATGCATCAATGCTTGGAATGAATGGGCAGAAGGTGCTTACCTTGAGCCGGATATACATTTCGGAAGTGCCTATCTTAACGCAACAGCGCACGCGATTACCAACTTTGACACCCTTTCTCACCCGACAGGTCTTCTCCTCATTGGCCATGATGCTTTTCCAGCAGGGGCTCAAAAACTCCTTCTCGAAATTGGACGCTGCTTACGTTATTCTTTTGGTGTTCCGATCCGTTTTATTCTTCTAGAAGATGGTGCTCTTTTAAAAGAATACCAAGCCATTGCTCCCGTCGAGGTTTTATCGGGGATCGCAGACGATACCATAGCCCGCCTTTCCAAACTTAAATCAGAAGGGTTCCAGCACGCTCTTCTCAATAGTGCTGCCTCTTCTGAGATAGCCCTTGCCCTCCATCATCTATCTATTCCCTTTACATTCCTTATCCATGAACTCAACAACCTCCTTCGTAGCCGTAAGCTCTACGATAAAATGCATTCTGCATGCCAATATGCCCGTTCCATCATTGTGCCCTCTGAGAGCGTTACTCATGCTCTGAAAATTGAAGATTACGCCTGTATCGATATTTTGCCGCAAGGCCTCTATACGCATGTCAGCTTTTCAGCTCATGCACGTCATAAAATCCGTAAAAAACTACACATTCCTTCAAAGCAACGGGTCATCATTGGTGCTGGCTATGCCGACATGCGTAAGGGATTTGATCTTTTCCTTCAGGCATGGAGGCAATCCAACGGAGAAGCTTTTTTTCTCTGGATAGGAGATATTGACACCGCTTTATATGACCACCTCTATGGGGAACTCAGAGCCGCGACCCAGACCAATACTTTTTATATCACTGGATATGTTGACAATATATCCCAATGGTTTTCGGCAGGAGATGCCTTTGCTCTTCCTTCACGAGAAGATCCATACCCTTCGGCCATTTTAGAAGCATTAGCCTGTGGCCTTCCTTGTATTTCCTTTGATAATAGCGGAGGGATCCCTGCTCTCCTTCACTCTCTGAATACCCAAGATACCCCCAGACATGGCATCGTTCCTTTTGGGCATACTCATCAATTTGCTACAAAATGCCTCCAGCTTGCCCAGCAAAGCCTAGACATTCCGACTAAGGAACGAAATAAATACGCCGTCACTTTTCAGAAAATTTTTGATTTCGCTCCATATGTTGAAAAACTCTTCTTCAAGACAATGCCAGATATTCCCAAAATATCTGTGATTATTCCCTCTTATAATTACAATGCTTTTCTTAAAGCTCGCCTCGCCTCGATTTTCTCCCAAAGTATGCCCATTTTTGAAATCATCTTAATCGATGATGCATCAACAGATTCCAGCCTTCAGACAGCAGAAAAAACCGCACAAGAATACCATAGAAAAATTCATATCATTAAAAACAAAATCAACTCCGGTTCGGTTTTCGCTCAATGGGAAAAAGCAGTCCGCCAAGCCACGGGAGATTGGGTTTGGATTGCAGAAGCAGATGACCTATCAGACCCGCATTTTCTGGAAAAAATCTTTCATACAATCACTGCAACACCTCATGCCGCTATGGCATTTTGTGACAGCCAGTGCATTGATGAAAATAACCACCAGCTATCCTCATCCTATAAACATTACTACAATGAAACGGTTGGCGACCTTCTCAAAAATGATGCTTTTTTTTCTGGATATGACTTTCTCAAACTCTGTCTTTCTGAAAGAAACCTGATCCTAAATGTCAGCAGTGTTATCTTCCGGCGAGATCGTCTTCTTGATGCATTGAATGCTCTACATGCAGAACTTAAAACCTTTGTCATGGCTGGAGATTGGCGTCTTTATACCGAAATCCTCTTACAACCTGACAGTCACATTCTCTATCTAAACAAAGCTCTGAATATTCACAGACGTCACCCAACATCTGTCACACATGCCCTTAATAAAACCCAACACGCTGAAGAAATTGAACGTATGCATCATATTATTTCCAATAAAATAACTCTAAGCAATACACTCAAACAAAAACAAACAGCCTATCTTGCGCATATCAAAAAACAGTTTGGCTTAATCAAATAATAAAAAACCCTTACACTTTAGAGAGTAAGGGTTTTTATGGAATATTATGCCTTATTCAAAAGACTTCTCAAACGCTTAAAGAAACCACCGGATGAATTATCAGAAGCGACCACATCAGACTGTTCTGCTTTCATCATGGAAGCAATAGCATTCTTCACTGGTTTTTCTAACTCCTCCGCAAGCTCCGGATTTTCTTCAATAGCATGCGCCAAACATTTTGCATCTAACCGGAAGCCGTGCACCAAACTGAGTGCGCGTGCCGTTGCTTTATAAGGCTCTCCCGTAATAAGGGCGACTGTCCCCAAGCTTTCACCTGGGCCTAATACATAATACGTATTTTCATTTACTCTATTCTGCGGAACTGTTTTCACCGTACCTGTACTAATAATATACAGTGATTCAGGCGGATCACCTGCTTGGAACAGCACCTGCCCTTCACGCAGTTCAAAGCTCTTCATGACGCTAGCGATTTTCTCACGGCCATGATCTGACAAGCAGCCAAATAATTCAGAGCGTGCTAAAAGTTCTTCTGGAGAAAGCAAACGCCCCGTCCATTCACCTTCTGGATATCTATTAGCGACCGTCAACGGAATGCCTGAGTGGAACAAGTGCCGCTGAACTTGAGCTAAAGCCTCAGCACGTGCTTCAGTTAACAATCCATAAGTCGCCGCTGAAAAACCAACCAGAAACCTGTTTCCGTCTCCTCCCAATGTCAAACACTCAACATATGTTGTGGCGCCTGCGTGTGACAGGTACGAGCAACTATGCAACGCCTCTCGAATAACACGTCTCACCCGATCAATAGGTACTGCTGGATGCACCCGCAGCTCTAATGTCTGGCTCGTCAACGGGCTTGGCATACTGCGATTAATTAACTTGGCTTTTGCTACCAGATTATTCGGAACAACAATCAAATCATGATCCGTTGTTTGCAAGTGCGTTGAACGCCAATTCACCTGCACCACCCGGCCAGCCGCTCCATTATCTAATGAAATCACATCTCCAAGACGATATGGCTTCTCAATTCCCACCGCAATTCCTGAAAACAAATCAGACAATGTGCTTTGGAGAGCCAACCCAATAACGATGGCGACAACACCAGAAGTAGCAACTAACCCTTTGACAGGCACCTCAAACAGAAAGGAAATTGCCAGAACAACAAACGATATAAAGATCAGTCCAGACAAGACATCCGATAAAATGCGAACTTCATTCCGATCATTCTTACGATTAACAATAATCCTCATCAGAATGATCAATGCCCGTGTCGCAGCCCACCAAGCCGCCACAGACATCGTCAAAAATGACAAACGTTCTATAGAAGAAAATTTAACGGATGGATGATCAACAGGTGTAATGTGATAGAAAAATAAAATACAAAATAAAACGACTGAACAAATGACTTGAATTAATAACCTCATCCAGCGTTGAAGATCTTTAAAATAGAAGACCTCTAACACAGATAAAGAAAATATTGATAAGCCAACTATCATTAAAAACGTTTCTATATACACTCCTTACTCCTTAATTTTTTTAAACTTCATATCCTTCACCTTAATAAATAAAACCTATTTGTTAAAATATTTTTTTCTCCTTACATTCACTAGCAACAATAGGAAATATATCATATGCCCGATCCCAATGCTTCCTCCGACAGATTTAGCGAGAAAGTAATTACAGTAGAACTGAGTGGCGGACGCTTAGCCTCTTGCGCAGCATTAGCAGATGCAGAAGTACTCGCCCATCTTGCAAATATAGCTTATGCAGAACCCAACACCCAAATACCTGCGAATAAAATTCCGCCCGATTATACAGACATAACAATGAATAATGCGGAACTACAGCCCGTTACTTTAACTATGGATCAATTGCAAAGACAGGACGATCATCTTCGATGTCGAGTTTTCCGCTCTTCCGCAAAACTTGGAAACCATTATGTAATTGCTTTCGCAGGAACAAATCCTTTCTCATTAGAAGACCTACAAGAAGATGCTTTGCAAGCTTTTGGCTTTATTCCTGACCAATATAGAGATGCTCAAACTATAGGCAGTCGCATTTCTAAAGTTCCTAAAAATACTAATATTATTTTCACAGGCCATTCTCTAGGTGGCGGTTTAGCAACAGTAGCAGGCAATATCGCCGATCGACCTGTTGTAGTATTCAATTCAGCTGGCGTAAGAGAAAAAAATATTCTCCATGGAGCACACCGGCCACCAGTATTCGATATAACAAGTGATTACGATCCATTAACCTTTACTCAAAATAATAGGAATACTATTTTATTTTCTGCAACCGCCACCAACCCCGAAGCGCCTGAATTTTATGCTATGGATGGTATAATTATTTCTAACGATTATATTCCTAAGGCTAGTGGGCGACAGGTCAGACTGGAAGATTCCACTCTACAACAAGGTAGATACGGCGCTTTGTTAAACCCTATAGCCAATCATGGTATGGGACGTGTCATTAAAAACATCCAATTTAAGGAGTTCCTTTTAAGATGCCCAAAATAATACAGAAATTTTTTCTATTCTCTGCCTCAACTGTCTTTGCCTTTGCTCTTCCTCAACAGACATGGGCCACAAACACTAATTCTGATGCTGGGTTTTGGCCTGGGAAACATGATTACCTTCATGTTTTCCCGGAAGGAAATGCGCGCGATTTTGCAACAGCAGTATGGAACGGTGATATTGATGGAGCACTCTTAAAAGCCAAGTCCTTACCAAAAGGTGTTAACACTGTGGGGGGAAATTGCCATACTGCATTAGAGATAGCGGCTTATCGCCATGACCTAAACATGGCAAAAGCTCTCGTTAAAGCAGGTGCTAATCCAAACGGTGAGCCACATTGCTCTCCACTTGTCATGGCGATGCATGATGGGGAAACAAATGGTTTCTCAGAATTTGCCACTTTTCTTGTCAAATCTGGCGCACAGGTTGACAGTAAGTATCAAAACCATAGAGCAATTGATAGTGCAACGATACATGGGGATCAAAAAGTTATTCGTACACTTATTGATCTCCATACAAATATTAACGAACCCTCTAGTAAATTAATAAACGATTATCCAATTCTTACAATGGCTCAAATGGGCTATTGGACATCCGTCGAATACGCTATTCAACATGGAGCGAACATATGGGTAACTGGTCAGTTTGGGGATACCGTAGGTAGTGAAGCCCTAAGCAATTTAAACCCAGATCAGTTTAATAAAGCTTATATATATACGGATGCCTCTCCAGAAAAAATGGAACAAGAGCACCAAGCCCTCCTACGAGTTATCCAATATTTAAAAGAGTCTCATTATCCATGGCCCTCTCCTAGCCCTGAAGCAATTAAGAAGATGGTAAAAGAGGGGAAATGGCCACCTAAAGAAACCAAGTAACGCCAAACGACCCAGCCTCATTATCTGATGTGGCTGTGGTGCTTTAGATTTTGATGGGGGATTGGTTGCGGGGGCAGGATTTGAACCTGCGGCCTTCAGGTTATGAGCCTGACGAGCTACCGGGCTGCTCCACCCCGCGCTGGTGGATATGTTGGTGAGGATTGAGGGTAAGCTAGGGGACCTGGCGGCGACCGACTTTTCCGCACCTTAAGGTGCAGTATCATAGGCGCTGAGGGTTTTCACGTCCGAGTTCGGGATGGGATCGGGTGTAGATCCCTCGCCAAAGCCACCAGGTCTTCTAGCTCACCCTATCATGAGAGGGTGGTGATTGGGTTGGTGTATTGAATGAGGAGTGTGACTGATTTCTGTGCATGTGTTGATGTGAGAGGTATGAGCGATTAGGACCGGTTAGCTGCATGCATTGCTGCACTTTCACACCCGGCCTATTAACGTGATGGTCTATCACGGCTCTATGAGACCTCGTTTTGAGGTGGGTTTCCCGCTTAGATGCTTTCAGCGGTTATCCCGTCCGCACTTAGCTACCCGGCTGTGCCGCTGGCGCGACAACCGGTGCACCAGAGGTGCGTTCATCCCGGTCCTCTCGTACTAGGGACAAATCCTCTCAAGTCTCTTACACCCACGGCAGATAGGGACCGAACTGTCTCACGACGTTCTAAACCCAGCTCACGTACCACTTTAATCGGCGAACAGCCGAACCCTTGGGACCTGCTCCAGCCCCAGGATGTGATGAGCCGACATCGAGGTGCCAAACCTCCCCGTCGATGTGGACTCTTGGGGGAGATCAGCCTGTTATCCCTAGAGTACCTTTTATCCGTTGAGCGATGGCCCGTCCACGTGGGACCACCGGATCACTATGGCCGACTTTCGTCTCTGATCGAGCTGTCACTCTCACAGTCAGGCGGGCTTATGCCATTGCACTCAACAGCCGGTTTCCGACCGGCCTGAGCCCACCATCGCGCGCCTCCGTTACACTTTGGGAGGCGACCGCCCCAGTCAAACTGCCCACCATGCAGGGTCCCGGACCAGGCTTACTGGTCTCGGTTAGACATCAGAAAAATTCAGGGTGGTATTTCAAGGATGGCTCCACCGGTGCTGGCGCCCCGGCTTCAAAGCCTCCCACCTATCCTACACAGAATTTTCCTGATGCCACTGCAAAGTTGCAGTAAAGGTTCATAGGGTCTTTCCGTCTGACCGCGGGTACCCCGCATCTTCACGGGGAATTCAATTTCGCTGAGCCGATGCTGGAGACAGTGGGGAAGTCGTTACGCCATTCGTGCAGGTCGGAACTTACCCGACAAGGAATTTCGCTACCTTAGGACCGTTATAGTTACGGCCGCCGTTTACCGGGGCTTCGATTCAACGCTTGCACATCTCCTCTTAACCTTCCGGCACCGGGCAGGCGTCAGGCCCTATACGTCATCTCTCGATTTCGCAGAGCCCTGTGTTTTTACTAAACAGTCGCTACCCCCTGGTCTGTGCCACCCACTGATGGTTGCCCACCAATGGGTCTCGTTTATCCCGAAGTTACACGAGCAATTTGCCTAGTTCCTTCAGCATCGTTCTCTCAAGCGCCTTGGTATTCTCTACCAGTCCACCTGTGTCGGTTTCGGGTACGGTCTATATGCCAGAGCTCTTTCCTGGAATGGTCAAAAAGCCTGTTCAATCCGTTAAGGACAGACAACATTTTCCATTCGTCACTTCTGGCAGGCCTAGGAATATTCACCTAGTTCCCATCGACTACGGCTTTCGCCCTCGCCTTAGGGGCCGGCTCACCCTGCGTGGATTAACCTTGCGCAGGAACCCTTGGACTTTCGGCGACAGTGTTTCTCGCACTGTTTGTCGCTACTCATGTCAGCATTCGCACTTCCGATATCTCCAGAGAGGGTCACCCCGTCTCCTTCGCAGACTTACGGAACGCTCCGCTACCGCGCATACTAATGTATGCACCCACAGCTTCGGCACGTGGCTTGAGCCCCGTTACATTTTCGGCGCAGGGTTTCTAATAGACCAGTGAGCTATTACGCTTTCTTTAAAGGATGGCTGCTTCTAAGCCAACCTCCTGGTTGTTTTGGAATCCCCACATCCTTTCCCACTTAGCCACGATTTAGGGGCCTTAGCTGGTGGTCTGGGCTGTTTCCCTCTCGACAATGGACCTTAGCACCCACTGTCTGTCTGCCGGGCTATACTCCTGGGTATTCGGAGTTTGGTTAGGTTTGGTAAGGCTTTGGGCCCCCCTAGCCCATCCAGTGCTCTACCCCCCAGGGTAAACACCCGACGATCTACCTCAATAGATTTCGCGGAGAACCAGCTATCTCCGAGTTTGATTGGCCTTTCACCCCTAGCCACAGCTCATCCCCGACTTTTTCAACAGGCGTGGGTTCGGCCCTCCAGTGCGTGTTACCGCACCTTCAGCCTGGCCATGGCTAGATCACTCGGTTTCGGGTCTTCTGCCAGCAACTCATGCGCCCTATTCAGACTCGCTTTCGCTACGCCTACACCTATCGGCTTAAGCTCGCTGCAAACAGAAACTCGCTGACCCATTATACAAAAGGTACGCCGTCACCCCATATGAGGCTCCGACTGCTTGTAGGCGTCCGGTTTCAGGTCTCTTTCACTCCCCTTATCGGGGTGCTTTTCACCTTTCCCTCACGGTACTTGTTCACTATCGGTC
>NZ_CP038141.1:262500-272500 GCF_006542355.1 Swingsia samuiensis
TACGACTGTCTCTGTTACGTTCCATATTAATCCAATTGACGCTCCTAACTTTTTCCGTGATTTCAGAACCCTCGAAACTCTCGGACAACGCATTATCGAACCAACCGTATCAAACGATGTGCGAGCGATTACTGCAAATTATAATGCTGAAGAATTAATTACAAAAAGAGATTTAGTTGATAATCAGATTAAAGAACTCGTTATTAAATCTCTTTTACCATATCATTTAAATATTGAAGCTGTGAATATAGCAAATTTTGAATTCTCTCCGGCCTATAATCAAGCGATTGAAGCCAAGCAGGTAGCGCAACAACAAGCTCTGCAAGCCCAATACACGCTTCAACAAGCACAAATTTCAGCGCAGGAACAAGTCGTTCAAGCAAAAGCACAAGCAGATGCTGCTATTGCAACTGCTCAAGGACAAGCGCAGGCCCTTTTGGTCACATCCCAAGCGCAAGCCAAAGCTAATAGTGCTATATCTCAATCTTTAACACCCGCGCTTCTTCAACAAAAAGCGCTCGATCGATGGAATGGAACAATGCCAACATATCTAAGTGCTGGTGCTGCATTACCATTCATCAGCAGCAATACTTTCCAAGGTAAATAAGCCCAATAAGAAACCCACAAGCACATTTTTTTGGGTTTCTTATTCTCCTTATTCGACCGTTTTAAAGACTCTCGCATACAAAGTCGGGAAAACAATTAACGTTAATAATGTGGAGGTAATAAGCCCTCCTATAACTACGGTCGCCAAAGGCTTTTCTACTTCAGCTCCCATACTCCCAGAAAAGGCCATCGGAAAAAAACCCAAACTCGCAACGCTTGCAGTCGCCATGACAGGGCGAAAACGCGCTTTTGCTGCCTCCAGCGATGCTTGCCGGATATTCATTCCTTCTTTTTCAAAAATCCTAATTTGGCTCACTAAAACAACACCATTCAATATTGCGACCCCAAACAAGGCGATAAACCCTATACCTGCAGCGATACTAAAAGGCATACCTCTCACATAAAGAGCTAATATTCCGCCCGTAGCAGCTATCGGTAAATTAATAAAAACAAGGGAAGACGCTTTTACAGACCCAAGAGCAGCAATAAGCAGGGCAAAGATAACCGCAAAAGCAATCGGCAACACAAGCAATAAACGAGCAACGGCTGAACGCAAATTTTGAAATTGACCCGCCCAGACAATCTGATATCCCGGCGGCATCTTAACTTTGTCCTGAACGGCTTGCTGTGCCTGAGAGACGAAAGAGCTCACATCCCTCCCTCGCACATTTGCCTGAACAATTATACGCCTATGAACTCGATCCCGATCAATCCGTGTCCATCCGTCCACACTTACAACTTTACAAACACTCCCAAGTGGAACCCAGCCATGCCCATCAGCACGATGAATCGGTAATTTCTCTATTTTTGAAATCGAATTTACAGAAATATGAGCCAAACTAACTTGCACTGGGATAATTGAATTATTCAAAATAACGGACTTACCAACGTAGCCACCAATTGCCGTTATCTCATCCAAAATATCTGAAACAGCTACGCCATAACGAGCCGCGGCATCACGGTCTACATCCAAGTGCAAGAATGGCATAACTCCTCCTCCAAGTAATGCCACATCTGCTGCCCCTGGAACTGAGTTCACAACACTACTTACCTGCTCAGCTAAACCATTCAACTCATCTAAATCATCACCATAGATCGAAATAGCCAGTTGGGTTCGAACTCCCGATAACAAATCATCCATCCGCATTTGAATCGGCTGCGACCATTCGTAACTGGCACTCGGTACTTTTTCCTTTAAAGCGGCCGACATATCTCGAACGAGGTCTGATTGCGTCGTATGATGCGAGCCCCACTGAGAGCGTGGTTTCAAAATAATAAAGCTATCAGCCTCATTTTGTCCCATTGGATCTGTTGGAATAGCAGCTGTTCCAATATTACTGACAACTGTTTTTACCTCGGGAAATGAACGAATAATTTTTTCTTCTCTGGTCACGCCTTCAATCACAGTATCAAGAGAAGCACTTGGCAAACGTGTCGCAGCAACGGCTAAAGACCCTTCTTCAAGCGTTGGAACAAACTCTCCTCCCAATCGAAAAGTTAACCCCATCGATAATATAAAAAGCAAAGTCGTTCCTAAAATCACCGTTCGACTATGCTGCTCTGTCCATAATAATGCCGGATCATAATATTTACGTAAAAAGCGAATAAAGCGTGTTTCATGATCTTCTGAGACAGGATGACGCAAAAACACAGTTGCAAGAACAGGGATACAAACAAAACAATAGACAAGAGAGGTAAGCAAACCCATGACAACCGTCTCTGCCATAGGTCTAAACATTTTTCCCTCAATGCCTTGAAGCGACAAAATAGGTAAATAAACTGCTATAATTACAAAAATTGAAAATGTTACAGGACGAATGACAAGCCGAGCAGATTGAACGGCTGCGTCTTTGACCGATCTTTGTTCGCCCTCAACCTGACGAATAGTCAAGAAATGTTCGATAATAACTAAAGAGCTATCAACGATCATTCCAAAATCGATCGCTCCCAAACTTAATAAATTCGCAGAAACACCAAAAATACGCATACCAATAAATGCACATAATAGCGCAACAGGTATAGCTGAACTAATAACAAGAGCCGCCCGCCAATCTCCCAGCACGACAATCAAAACGAAAAGAACAAGGAAAGCACCTATGACCAAATTTTCTTTTACGGTCGATATGGTTTCTTCCGTTAAAACAGAACGCTCATAATACGGAACGATCTTCATACCGGGCGGTAAACTATGCTGTATCTGCGGTAAGGTTTTATTAATTTTTGACAAAACTGCGTTTGAACTCGCACCATCCTGCATCAATACCACGCCTATAACTGCTTCCCCCTTTCCATCACGCGTAGCAGCCCCCAAGCGCGTTCTTGGTCCTAAAACAACTCTCCCTACATCCTTAACACGAACAACTGATCCATTTTTTCCCATTTTTACGGGGATCATCCCTAACGATGGCAGGTCGTTAATCAAAGCACGACCAATAATCACCTGCTGCTCTGCATGGTGATTAATCCACCCACCCCCTGCCGAGGCATTATTCGCATCCATCGCACTATACACTTCTGGAACAGAAACGTTATATGCACGCAAACGAACCGGATCCAAAACAACCTGATAGGTCTCCTCTGCCCCTCCGTTCCCATTAACATCAGCAACACCGGGTAAGAGTTTTAATTGAGGTATGACATTCCACTGCAAAACCCGGTTCAGATCCATCAAGGAATAACCAGGACCAACGAGCTGAAATTGCATTATTTCTCCCATGCCTGTCGCACGGGGGCCCATCTGAATGCTAACATGTGGAACCGCAATATTATCACGCGCAGTCGTTAAGCGCTCAGCAACAAGAGTTCTGTCAAAATCAATATTTGTATGATCTTCAAACTGTAAATAAACAACGGCAACCCCGGTCCGAGACACAGACCTCAGATCAATCACACCCGGAAGACCTGTGAAGCTAACCTCCATTGGAAAAGTAAGCAGCTTTTCAACTTCCTCCGTTGCCAATCCGGGAACCGTAGCAGACACCATAACTTGACGCGGAGAAATATCAGGCACAGGCTCTACAGGCAGGCCATTAACCGCAACAATTCCGCCAACACATAACGCAACTAAAAGACCAAATATAAAAAATCGTTGTCGCTGGAAAAAATCAAACACAGTTAATCTCCTCCAGTCTCGCCCAGCATGGCCACTGCTTTTAAAGAGAAACTCCCTTTCCCAACCACATGATCGGTATGTGTTAAATTTCCTTCAACAACACTTTGGCCACTCCCCTCAAGAAGCACTTTCACAGGTATAGGCGTGAAATGATCGGGGGATGTTTGTTTATAAACAAAACTATGGCCATCAATATTCTGCAAAGCTTGCGACGAAATAATGAACCCTCGGGCCTTATCCGTACTTTCAAGACGAGCATTCAAAGGTATTCCCGGATGCAGGTTTATATTCGTTTTATGGTCAGGCAAAAAAGCAATAACCTTAACAAGCCCACTATCGGTATCGACTTCCTCGTCAATAGAATGAATAGTCGCTTTTATTCCATTTAATGAAACACCATCTCCCAGACCAGACAGTATCATTTGTGAGCCATTTGCGACTTTAGATGCTTCTTCTGGCGGTAAATACGCTTCAACCCATAATGTTGATAAATTAGAAATCCGCACCACAACATCAGACGTGCTGATATCATTATTCACTGCTGTATTTACAAAATCGACAACACCATCAACAGGAGAAATGAGAAGAGATTTTTCTTCTTCTAATACCTTCTCCGTAGAAGAACTGAACTCTTCTTCCACGCGATGTTTTAAAGTTTGGATAGAAGCTTCATGATACCGGACGGCAGCCTGCGCACTCTGAAAGGCAGCCTGTCTCCGTGTAACTTCCCCTGCGGAAACGGTTGTCCCTCGTAACGCTAACCCTCGATGATACGCTTGTGACGTATTTGCTAAATCAGCCCGTGCTTGTGCCAGCTGAGCATTCGCCTGTTCCAACTGTAGTTTCACAACATGCAATGAATGATCCACATAGGAAATAAGACCATCTCCTGCATGCACCTTTTGCCCCGGTATAACTAAAACAGAGCTAACTTTTCCGTCACCCGCCGGCCGAATAGAAACTGAACTGGCTTCATTTTTAATAACTCGAGCCATTGCCTCTATCGGTAAGTGTAACTCCCCGACAGTCGGATAAAACAGCTCTACCCCTTCACTCTTTTGGGCTTCTTCTGTCATCACAACAGGAGATTGCCATAAGGCAGATCCAGCATACGCCCAATGGGGTAAAAAAAATGCGACACATCCGACCAAGAATTTTTTCATGGGATATATCCTAAAGCAATCACTGTTCGGATAATGGCAACCTGCTGGTTAATTTCTGCTCGATTAAACATAAGAAGGGCATTGTAAGCATCCATCCGCGCTCGCACGGCTTCAATCAATGGCGTCTCACCACTTTTCCATGATTTTTCCATCTCGGACGCTCTTAAAGACATATCCCGCGCGGCAACTCCTGTCCGCATAACCGAAACCATAGAGCTCCGCAAATGTGCTTGCACACGTACCATTTCTGCCGTGACTTGACGGCGTGTCATAATTTCCTGTGTCGTGGCGGCTGCCAAAGCGCTTTGTGCAGCGGTACGTATAGGTGTTGATGTAACAGAACTGGGAAGAGGAACCCGCACATTAACACCTACCTGCGTATCCCAAGGGGATCCATACTGCCCCTGATTAATTACCCCTACCCCCACCTCTGGATTCGGCATAAAGCTACGAGCGGCAAGATGTTCTTTCTCACGCGCAACGGCAGTCGCTTGGTGCACAGCTTTCACACGCGGATCATCTAAATCCACCCATTGATGATGCGACGCCTGCACAAAAAGCCCCCAATGCTGATCTATTCCAGAAAAATCTGCCGGTGTTGGCTGCCCGGTTAAAATATCCAAAGCACTTTGGCTGGCCTCAACCTCTTCTTCTGCTAACGACAAGTCACTTTCTGCTTGCGCTATTTCAGCCCCAACGGCTTGAACATCGGTATCCGTGCTTTCTCCAATGCTCCGTGCTGTGCGAATGGCGCTATCAATACGTTGGAGTGCAGCTACCGTAGATACTAACAAATCTTTCCGACGATGCGCCAAAAGAACGGCGGCCATGGCATCCGTCACTCGAATGGCCACCACCATATGCGCAACGTCTTTATCTGCCAGTGCAGCTTGCACATCCGCCTGCGCTACCCGTTCCGTCGCTGTCCCTTGCCCGGGCAGCCATAAAGGTACTGAAATAACAGCTTGCGTTGTCCGATAACCATATGGGCGGCCACTTACTCTATCGTCATAATAACTTGCATCAAATGTGGGCCCTCCAGCGAACCATGACCGTGCTGCATGAGCGCGTTTGTGCGCTCCTTCTTCTTTTATTCCCACCTCATTTTGTGCCGGGTCATGAGCCCACGCAGCCTGAATCGCTTGATGTAAGGATAAACGATCCCCTTGATCCGCTGCAAAAGCAGAAGCCACTGAAAAATACAAACAGGCCAAATACGCCGCATATTGTTTGTTTTTCCGAGTATTCCTCACAATCTTTACAACAGACAACACACTGAGCACACCTTATCGTTCTCTTTACCTCTTTCTTATAAACTTCTTGTGACGAGAGGTTCAAGAAAGTTGATATGCTCAGATACCGTTCGTTATGAACAAAGACACCGACAAACCATGAGGCCTGTCGTTAATCTTTTTATTAACAACAGGTAAAAGTTCATAATTAGCTAAATAATGATGGAAAAAGAGTATTATGCTGAGCCGGTGTAATCGTCACATTATGAGTAGATGACATTGTTCCGGTTGAAGGTATATGGCTCGCTTGAGTTGCTGTATTTAAAATGCCGCCTGCTAAGTTAAGTACATCCGTAAAGCCCGATCCAACAACATTGACAAAAGGAGACAAGAAATCACCTGCACCATGAGAAAGATCTGACACGATATTCTTGAGTGTATCATTCACAAGATTTTGTGGCAGTGCTGGAAGGTTCAACATTACGTCTGGAATTTGAGTTTTTGACGTTAAAACAGCTCCGGGTGCTTTCTGTAATTCAGAAGGCAGCGAAATTTTTCCCGTTGCGGCCGCAGACGCGGTTTTAATCGCTGTGTCAAAAATGTTGGTTGATGCATTACCAGACTTTGTATCTTGCTCTTGAATACGTGTTGCTCGTAAGGCATCTAACTCTTGATTGCTGGTCACTTTTTCTGGGCTGGAATCTACTCTAGATGTCGCCATCCAAGTACCTTCGCCTGTCAGCCAGTTTTTACCCAAATAAACGTGCCCATTGATGAAGTTGGGGTCTCCTGCTGCACTTTGGCCAAGTACATCTTCCTCAAAAGCACGGGCTAAAACTTCTGCTTTAACGCCTTCTTCAACAGAAGAAGATACAATCGTAGGAACACCAACATTTAAAATATTGAGAAACTCATTAACTTCGTCACTAATAGACCCTGCATGAAAAGACAGTCCTAATTGCTGAATAGCCATATTTCCTGTCACGGCAACGGCATTTGCGGTCGTAGCAATAAATTTATCATACTGAGCGGTATCCGCCATAATGGCGTCTCCGACAGTTTGTTTCCCTTGGAATGGCGTGTTCCAATAATAAAAAGAACCGCCCCAGCCCCCAGGAGTCATACCGCCATATTTGAGGGATGTTCCAATATCATCTTCCAACATAGAATTAATTTGTTGAAGACTGCCCGTTTTTAGTGTTCCAGAAACAACAGATAAGCCAATCTTGTTGGAAAGAGTCTGGAAATCTACACTTTTTCCATCCCAAGCAAGCCCATAACTTGTTGCTGTATGGATAAAAATATTACCAAAACTAGTTGGGTCATTCCCATTAATTGTGATGGCTTGCTGGTACCAAAACGTACTTGCTGCATCGAGAGTATTCGTTCCCGTAGAAATAGCATCTTGCAAAAAAGAGATCATGTCCTGATAGCCTCGGTAAGCATTTGTTGTACCACCAAGCGTATCAACGTTGAGTTTATCAATTTGGGTTTTTGTAAGCTTGAGAGGGCTATTTATATCAGATGATCTATTCTGCATGATATCCTGCTTTTGATGATGCAAAGTTTACATTTTGCTTCAATATATACTTGGAACGACTATCCCCCGGAAAGGGAGTTACCCGGCACTGACGCCGCCGGGTAACGAAGAAAGAAATCAACTATAAATTAGTCGATGCCTTTAACCCATTCGTTTTCATAGTGATAATCAGGGGTGATGGAACCACCAAGTGATTGTCCAATACCGTTTACGAACTTAGATACGTCATAGACTGCTTTGTCAGCAAGCTGATGAACTGCACTGACAATTGGGCCTGATACAGCTGTAATAGCAACAGCGCCTGGGCTAACGAAGTCTTGCAAAGAGTTAACAACGTTAGAAGCACCAATCAGAGAGTTTCCGAAAAGGGCGCTAATGCCTTGAGTTGTAGGAGGAACCAAGAATGTTCCTAGGATAGATCCACCAGAAACTTCGTCTAGTTCAAACGTAGAAAGTTCACGCATCTCTTTTTCCTTTGAAGTAATGTTTTAGTGTTTACTAAAAAACAAACAATCAATTGAATGCACTGATTAATAGCGAACACTAAATTTAAAGTAATATTAAAAACATTCAAAATGACAATAGATAATTACACAAATAACTATTTTTTTTGTTAAAAAAAATAAAAACATAAAAATACCTTAATGCTCAAGGTCTTTTTTGATATCAAACTTTCTACTTAATACCCCCCTACTCTCAGGGAGAGAGAAATATTCTATCCACTTCATTTTATGAAATTAAATATAGATTTTTCATTATCTTAGGCGTTTAAAACACACAGCCTATCTTACTCAATCAACTCTGCTTACTATTCTTAGACCGGGCTCAATGGAGCTTCAGGGTATACAACTAAACCACCTGAGTTATTAGCGGATGACAAAAACCGTATTGTGTAACGTGCTCGTAGCCTCTTCAAGCTTCATCATTATCTGATGTGGCTGTGGTGCTTTAGATTTTGATGGGGGATTGGTTGCGGGGGCAGGATTTGAACCTGCGGCCTTCAGGTTATGAGCCTGACGAGCTACCGGGCTGCTCCACCCCGCGCTGGTGGATATGTTGGTGAGGATTGAGGGTAAGCTAGGGGACCTGGCGGCGACCGACTTTTCCGCACCTTAAGGTGCAGTATCATAGGCGCTGAGGGTTTTCACGTCCGAGTTCGGGATGGGATCGGGTGTAGATCCCTCGCCAAAGCCACCAGGTCTTCTAGCTCACCCTATCATGAGAGGGTGGTGATTGGGTTGGTGTATTGAATGAGGAGTGTGACTGATTTCTGTGCATGTGTTGATGTGAGAGGTATGAGCGATTAGGACCGGTTAGCTGCATGCATTGCTGCACTTTCACACCCGGCCTATTAACGTGATGGTCTATCACGGCTCTATGAGACCTCGTTTTGAGGTGGGTTTCCCGCTTAGATGCTTTCAGCGGTTATCCCGTCCGCACTTAGCTACCCGGCTGTGCCGCTGGCGCGACAACCGGTGCACCAGAGGTGCGTTCATCCCGGTCCTCTCGTACTAGGGACAAATCCTCTCAAGTCTCTTACACCCACGGCAGATAGGGACCGAACTGTCTCACGACGTTCTAAACCCAGCTCACGTACCACTTTAATCGGCGAACAGCCGAACCCTTGGGACCTGCTCCAGCCCCAGGATGTGATGAGCCGACATCGAGGTGCCAAACCTCCCCGTCGATGTGGACTCTTGGGGGAGATCAGCCTGTTATCCCTAGAGTACCTTTTATCCGTTGAGCGATGGCCCGTCCACGTGGGACCACCGGATCACTATGGCCGACTTTCGTCTCTGATCGAGCTGTCACTCTCACAGTCAGGCGGGCTTATGCCATTGCACTCAACAGCCGGTTTCCGACCGGCCTGAGCCCACCATCGCGCGCCTCCGTTACACTTTGGGAGGCGACCGCCCCAGTCAAACTGCCCACCATGCAGGGTCCCGGACCAGGCTTACTGGTCTCGGTTAGACATCAGAAAAATTCAGGGTGGTATTTCAAGGATGGCTCCACCGGTGCTGGCGCCCCGGCTTCAAAGCCTCCCACCTATCCTACACAGAATTTTCCTGATGCCACTGCAAAGTTGCAGTAAAGGTTCATAGGGTCTTTCCGTCTGACCGCGGGTACCCCGCATCTTCACGGGGAATTCAATTTCGCTGAGCCGATGCTGGAGACAGTGGGGAAGTCGTTACGCCATTCGTGCAGGTCGGAACTTACCCGACAAGGAATTTCGCTACCTTAGGACCGTTATAGTTACGGCCGCCGTTTACCGGGGCTTCGATTCAACGCTTGCACATCTCCTCTTAACCTTCCGGCACCGGGCAGGCGTCAGGCCCTATACGTCATC